>DASTAI010000394.1:0-2687 GCA_035712865.1 Solirubrobacterales bacterium | reverse complement strand
TGGTCGCGGTGGGACCGTGGATCGGATCGCTCTGGGAGATGCTGGGGCTGCCCGCCCGCATCGACGTGCGTCGGCCCGATGGCTCGGTCGAGCGCGACCTGCCGATGTGGACCTACTGGTACCTGCAGGAGGGAGAGGTGGCGCTGCCTCCCTCGACGCTGAGCACCGACGACGGGCGGGAGTCGCCGGTGCTGCACGTCGACTCACATCGCCCGCTGATCGCCGACGACGGCGAGCTGGTCACGGATGAGCCGTGGGGGATCTACGTGAAGCCCGATCGCCGGACCGTCCAGGGCGGCGCGCAGCCGCTGACAGTGGGGGACAGCTTCGAGGTGGATCCGTATCCGACAGGCAGCGTCGAGCCCGGGTTTCCCAATCTCTGGTGTGCGGCGCTCTCGAATTGCCTGGAACGGTTCGAGGGCTGTCGCGCGAGCTACGTGCAGGAGCGGTCGGGGGGAGCCGGTGCCTTCAGCCCCGACAACTTCCCGGTCTTCGACCGCCTGCTGCCAAACGTCTACGTGGCGGCCGACTCGAACCACGGCTACAAGATGATCGCCGTGGGGCGGGAGATCGCCCGCGTGCTGCAGGGCGAGCACTCCTCCCTGCTACACCCCTTCCGCTTCGAGCGCTTCGAGACCGGCGACCTGCACCCGGTCTCGAGCAGTCCCTATCCGTGGAGTTGAAGCAGGCGAGTCACGTCGTCGTGGGCGGCGGCGTCCACGGCCTCTCCGCCGCCTGGCGGCTGGCGGAGCGCGGCGCCGACGTGCTCGTCCTGGAGAAGGACCGGATCGGAGCGGGCGCGTCCGGCATCGCCGGCGGGATCGTGCGCAACTACTACCGCTCCCCGGCGGTCACCGAGCTGATCCGCCAATCGGTGGAGATGTTCGAAGCCGACACGGCCGGCTACGGGTTCAGGCAGGTCGGCTACATCGCCGCCGTGCCCGAGGCGCAGGTCGAGGACCTGGTGGCGATCCGCGAGCAACACGCGGGTGCGGGCTACGAGTCCGAGCTGGTGGTGGGGGCTGAGGAGTGCCGCGAGTACCTCACCTGGACCTGGCCCGACTGGGAGGCGCCGGTCGAGGCGGTCCTCTACGAGAGCCGCGGAGGCTGGGCGGATGCGATGCAGACTGTGCGGCACCTGGCGGAGCGGGCGCGCGCCGCGGGAGCCCAGATCGCCGAGGGCGTCGAGGTGACGGGCTTCGAGCTCGGCACCGACGGTGTGAAGGCCGTGGTCACAGCGGATGGAGCGCTGGAGTGCGAGACGGTGCTCGCGGCGCCCGGCCCGTGGGCCGCCCGGCTCTGGGAGATGCTCGGCCAACCGCCTGAGATCGAGGTCGCCGGCGAAGGGTCACGGCCGCTGGTGGACTACTGGAAGGCGCAGGAGGGCCAGTTCGCTCTCCCCGGAACCGGGCTCGGCGGGCGGGCGGGCCGTGAGGCTCCGGTCGTCCACCTCGACCAGGCCGGCGGCCTGCGCTCCGACCGAGACGGGCGGGAGCTGCTGCCCGGCGCCTGGGGCATCTACTTCCACATGGGCAGGACCGGAACCGGAGTGACCGGAGGTGGGCTGCCCGTGCTGCTCTCCGATCCCGAGCTCGACCCCTACGGCCCCGACAATCCGGCGCACGCCGCGGAAGCCGGCTTCGCGGAGTTCTTCGAATCGGGGCTGGCCGCCGCCTTTGCGCGCTTCAGGGGCCGCAGCGGCGACTGGCAGGCGACTCCCGCGGGCGGGATCGTCGCCCACACGCCCGACAACTACCCCGTCTGCGACTGGGTGCTGCCGAACGCCTACGCGATCGTGGACTCAGGACACGGCTTCAAGATGCTCGCGCTCGGCCGCCTCGCGGCGGACGACGTCCTGGAGGGCGAGCCGCGCCTCGATCCCTACAGGCTCTCCCGCTTCGCCCGAGGCGAGACCCACGTCGCCTCGGCGGGACCCTACCCCTGGACCTGAGCGAGGCTCCTCATCACGTGCAGGTCGAGCGACCCGGGTGGGAAGACCTGCGTGGAGTACTGCACCGCCTGCCCCTCGGCCAGGTGCATGACCTCGGACAGCTCGAGCGTCGCGGTCAGGCGGGTCGCCGCCAGCGCCTTTCCGACCCGGCTGTCCGGCTCGACGAGCCGCGGGCTCACATGTGTCCGCGCGAAGGCGATCGGGATCCCGTGGCCCACGAGGACGTCGAGCATCATCTGACCCGACTCGAGCTCCGCCCTGAGCTCGTCGGCCGGCGGGAGGGTGATCTCCGGGTGGACGACGTCGCGCATGTGAGCGGCCACTCTGCCGTCGGCGACCAGGGTCCGCTGGATGAGCGGTGCCTTCACTCCCCGGCGGATCCCCAGAGCCTCGGCGACGTACCCCGGCGCCTTCGCCTGCTCGATGGAGATCTCGCGGGCGGTCAGCTTCATTCCCTGCCGGCGGGCGAGCGACGCATAGGACTCGAGCACCTCGAGTCCCTCGCTGAAGGCCGGGGGCATCGCCACACGGCCGACGAAGGTGCCGCTGCCCTGACGGCGGTTGACCTCACCGTTGCTCTCCAGCCTCTCCAGCGCCAGCCGCAGGGTCCCTCGCGAGACGCCGAGTGAATCGGCGAGCTCCTTCTCGGGAGGCAGGCGGTCGCCGGGTCGGGCGCGCCCGGGCGCCAGCCGCTGGCGCAGCGCGGCTTCCGTCACGTCCACCAGCGACTGACGGG
>DASTAI010000393.1:0-2542 GCA_035712865.1 Solirubrobacterales bacterium | reverse complement strand
GACGTACTCGTTGATCTGGACGAAGAGGAAGGTCAGACCCAGCAGGAAAGTCAGGGCCATTCCCATCTTCAGCCCGCGGCGGTTGTTCCTCCGGATCGACTCGAGCGCCCAGTGCATCGTGAAGCTCGAGGAGACCAGGATCGCCGTGTTCATCCCGGCGACGGCGACCGGCAGCTCGAACGGGTCGGGTGGCCAGGGCCCGTTGTTGGCGACCACCCGGAGGAAGAAGTACGAGGCGAAGAAGGCCCCGAAGAGCATGACCTCCGAGACGATGAAGAGAAGGATCCCGAGGGTCTGACGGTCGATTCGGGAGCTCTGGTTGGCCTCCGGCGGATGGGCGTGATGCTCCTCGGCGTGGCCGACCGTTACTGAGGCGCTCTCCATCAGGCCTCCCTCGCTCCCACGGCCTCGGTCGGCTCGGCGCCCGCGTCCGACGGCGGACCGTGCGACGGTGTCGCCCTCTCCGTCCCGGACTCGACGTGCTCGACGGGAATGTCCGTGTGGTTCTCGACCTTCTCGAGCAGCCCCTCCTGGAGCCACTTGGACTGCTCGCCCCGCAGCGTCGAGATCAGGATCTCGTCGATCCGGTAGTGCTCCACCGCGTTTACCACCGCGTGGAAGGGATCGGGGCTCATCGGCTGCCCGGTGGCATCGATTTCGTGCCGATACAGCTCGGCGAGCGTGGCGGCCAGGCGCGAGACGACCTCCTCGCGGCTGATCGTCCCCGAGCGGGGGCTGATGAACGTGTAGCGGTGCGGCCGCTCCCTGGCGCGCTCGAGCAACCGGTCGACCAGGTCCCTGCTGTTGACCGTCTGTGTGGCGACCACGAGAGTGTGCGTCAGGTCCCACCGGACCGCGTCGTCGTCAACGCGGACCGGGATGTGCTCGACCCGGTCGTAGCGATCCTTCGCCCACTCGACGAGGTCCTTGCGCATGAAGCCGAAGCGCGTGTCGTAGAGGCAGGAGAGCAGGACGTAGTCGGGCCGGGTGGCCCTCACCGCGTCGTCGAGCGCCAGGGAGGGCTCCGGATCCATCACCGCGCCCTCCGAGGCGATCCCGAACTCACGCAGCACCTGTTGGGTGACGTCGACGCGGCTCTGGGCGGCGTCGCGGCGCTCGTCCACATCGACCAGCTGTCCCACGAGCGGCAGGTTCTGGGGAGCGACGACGGCGAAGTAGTCGGCGCCTGCGTCGGCGAGCTCGCGGCAGGCCGTCAGCAGCTTGCGGCCGCCGGCGACCTCGTTCAGGAACGCCAGCACCCGCTTGACGCCCTCCCTCGAGGGGGGCGGATCGGGATCGCCGAAGGTCGCGACCTCACGCGGCGCGGTGACCTCGGAGGCGTGCTCCTGCGGCGTCCCCATGTCGGTGATCACCGACTCGCCCCGCTCGGGATCGACGGCGGGACTGGAGCGCTGCCGCTCCTCGTGCTCGCGCTGGGTCTCCGTCGTCTCCTCGCTCATGACGGCGACCCCACACCGGCTCTCTCGGGCTGTTTGATCTCCGCCTCCTCGCCGGGCATGATCACGTGCCGCGCGCCCGGCACCCCGAACTCATATGGGCCACCGACCACGCGCGGGATCTCGTCGAAGTTGAAGACCGGAGGCGGCGAGGAGACCTGCCACTCGATCGTCTTGGCGCGCCACGGGTTCGGGCCCGCCTTCGGGCCGAAGCGCCAGCTGATGATCATGTTGTAGAGGAAGACCAGCTGGGCGGCGCCGAGCAGGAACGCGCAGATCGAGATGAACAGGTTCCAGTCGCCGAACGTCGCCGAGTAGTCCGCGACACGACGCGGCATCCCCTCCATGCCGATCCAGTGCATGGGGATGAAGGTGCCGAGCATCCCGACGAGAGTGAGCCAGAAGTGGACGCGGCCGAGCCGCTCGTCGTACATGCGCCCGGTCATCTTCGGGAACCAGTGGTAGATGCCGGCGAAGATCGTGAATACAGAGCCGCCGAAGAGCACGAAGTGGATGTGCGCCACGACGAAGTAGGTGTCGGAGACGTGGATGTCGATCGGGATCATCCCGAGCATCACGCCCGAGATCCCGCCGATCGTGAAGGTGGCGATGAAGCCTAGGGCGAAGAGCATCGCCGTCGATCTCAGGTGGATCTTCCCCTCGAACAACGTCCCGAGCCAGGAGAAGATCTTGATGCCCGTCGGCACCGCGATCAGCAGCGTGGTGATCATCATCGGCACGCGCAGCCAGCTGAACATGCCGGCGACGAACATGTGGTGCGCCCAGACCGAGTAGGAGAGCACCACGATCCCGATCAGCGCCAGGGCCATCAGCCGGTAGCCGAAGATCGGCTTGCGCGAGTGCGTCGAGATCACCTCGCTGACGATCCCGACCCCGGGCAGCATCATGATGTAGACGGCCGGGTGGGAGTAGAACCAGAACATGTGCTGGAACAGGATCGGGTCGCCGTCCAGGGCCGGGTCGAAGATGCCGATCGGCGTGCCGAGGGCGTTGGACGCGGCCTCGATGCCCAGGAGCGCCACGGTGATCGCGAGCACCGGCGTGGCCAGGAGCTGGATCAGACT
>DASTAI010000392.1:0-2577 GCA_035712865.1 Solirubrobacterales bacterium | reverse complement strand
CGAGGGGTTGAACAGCCCGATGCGCTCGCGGAGCGACGCCGCGGCGCCGGCCAACAGCCCGGCCCGCTCGACGTCGCCGAGCACGCCCGCGACGCCCAGGAACGACTCCAGCTGGTAAGCGATGCCGTGGTCATAGGAGAGCCCGATCGACACGTCGAGGCATCGCTGCATCAACGCGGCCGCCTCGACCACCTGACCGGTGAGAAGCCTCATCCAGCCGAGACTGTTCAGGGCGAGGGCGATGCCGAAGTCGTTCTCGTGCTCCTCGCCCAGCTGGAGCGCCCGGCTGAACTGCTCGATCGCGCCCGGCACGTCTCCCTCGGCGAAGTACAGCCGGCCGAGCGGGATGAGGCCGATGCTCTCCGACCAGGCGTCCCCCACGTCGCGGAGCAGTCGAACACCTCGGTGCAAGGACTCCCTCGCCCGTACGAGGTCCGGTGGACTGGCCATGGCGTGGGCCAGCCCGAGGGACGTCAGCGCAGTGCCCTCACCGACGACGTCACCTGCCGCGGCAAACAGGTGAGCGCTGCGGTCGAGCGGCTGCGTCAACGTCTCGTGGCCGCCGCTCTGGAAGAAGCTGACGACCGAGGTGAGCCAGAGCGCGATCGCCGTTGCCCGATCGGAGACCGGGTCGCCGGATCGAAGCAGCTCGTCCAGGCGGCCGCGGACCTCGCCGAGCAGACCCACCAGCCACCAGTACGGGTAGAGGGAGAAGGACAGCTCGGCGAGCGTCTCCCAGTCGTGGGACTCCACCATCACCTGGGCGGCCGCGCGCAGGTTGTCGCGTTCGTCGGTCAGGGCGGCCAGGCGCTCGTGCTGATGTGGCCCGAGCAGGTGCGCACGCTGCCGGACACCCCAGCGCGCGTAGTAGCGAGCGTGGCGGCTCTGCGCCTCCGCGCGCAGGCCACGGCTCTCGAGCTGTTCCACGGCGTACTCCCGCACGGTGGCCAGCAGGCTGAAGTAGGGGCGACTGTGCTGCTCGTGCTGGCGGACGAGGCTCGCGTCGACGAGCACGCCGACCAGCGACAGGATGTCGGCGCCGTCGCCCGCGACCGCCTCCACTGCCTCGAGCGAGGACGGCCCGGCAAAGACACCGAGCTGCCAGAGGAGGCTCCGCTCCTCCTCCCCGAGGAGGTCGGTGCTCCACTCGATCGTGTTCCGTACGGTCTGCTGCCGCGCCGGCACGTCGCGGTTGCCGTCGACCAGCACGGCGAGCTGACGGTCGAGCCGCGCCAGGAGCGACGCGGGCGAGAGGAGGCGGATTCGCACGGCCGCCAGCTCGATGGCCAGTGGCAGGCCGTCGAGCGTCGCCACGATCCGTTCGACCACGTCAGCGTTGTCGACCGTGAGCTCGAAGTCGGGCTGCACCGACCGTGCGCGCTGGACGAACAGCTCCACAGCGGGGGCGGCTGCGCTCCCGGGCTGCCAGGGCTGGGACCCCGGGAACGCCACCCCCAACGGGTTCAGGGGGTAGTTGTGCTCACCGGAGACTCGTAGGAGCACGCGGCTGGTGACGAGGATCCGCAGCTCGGGCCCTGCCTGCAGCATGGCCGCGACGAGCGGGGCGGCCTCGACGACCTGCTCGAAGTTGTCGAGGACCAGCAAGCCTGCTCGGCCGCCGACGGCGGCGACGAGCTTCTGATCGAGGGGGAGGTCGCCCGTGTCGAGGACGCCGAGCCCCTCGGCGATGGCGCTCGCGGCCGCTGCGGCCGTGTCCGCCGGAGCGAGCGAGACGAAGGTCGCGCCGTCCCGGAGCTCGCGGTCGACCCCGCGGGCCACCTCGATGGCCAGGCGGGTCTTCCCGACCCCGCCTGGTCCGGACACGGTCACCAGCCGGGAGTCGTCGGAGCTGACCAGCGCCGTCACGGCGGCCAGGTCCTTCTCGCGGCCGACGAGGGTGGTGAGCGGGGCGGGCAGCGTGCTGCTGCGGCTCGGCGCGATGCCTAGCGCCGGCGGCTCCGGGGCCGGCGCGGTCGGCGTCCGGCTCTGGTCGAACCGCTCGGCCAACAGCACCGCGAGATCCGCCACAACGAGCTGCCCCAGCTCGCCGGGATCGTGGAAGGACTTGTACGAGGACAGGTCCTCGTCGCGGATCCGGTCGAGGAGGGCGCCGAGACGGTCCTCGCGAGTGCCGGCCGACTCCTTGATGTAGATGAGCCGCGGCATCGCGGCCGGCGCCAGGTCGTACTCGTCCTCCAGCCCGGACACCTCCTCGCCGGGAGCGACCCAGCCGTAGGAGTCCGCGTAGATCCCGATGAAGATGTCGCTCTGGTCGAGGTAGGCGCGGTACAGCTCGCGAGGCGGGTGTGGCCGGGCGCCGAGCTCGAACATCACCGGCGTGGCGGCCAACCGTTCGATGGCCTGCCGGACGGAGCCACGCTCGGCAGCCAGCTCCTTCAGCGTCGAGCTCACGAAGACGCGCAACCGCTGGTCGGGGGTGCGGATCTTCGACCGGTTCCCGTGACGCGGGCTCATGGCAACGGTCGGTCGGCTGGGTTCGGGTCGAGGTTCATGACAGCAGCCCTTCTCCGGGCCTCACGCAGGTACCCGTCAAGGGATGTTGGCGGACGAGGCGAT
>DASTAI010000391.1:0-6430 GCA_035712865.1 Solirubrobacterales bacterium | reverse complement strand
TGAGCAGCAAGCTGGATGCTGCGGCCGAGCGCTCAGGGATCGGCCCGGTCGCCGCATTGGTCGTTGCCCTGGCGGCAGGTGTGGTCCGAGAAGCCGCGCGACGATCCGACGGGGAATGGGATGAGGCGTCCGGTGCCAGCGCTCAGGCTGGCGCGCTACGGAATCACGCCGTTCGCCTTGCCCGAGAAGACCTGGACGCCCACGTAGCCGCGAGCGGTGCACTCCGTGCCGCATTGGAGAGAGGTGAAGGAAGAACTGCGGGGGACGCTCCCCTCGCACCGGCATTGGCCAGGGCCGCCGACCTGCCTCTTGAGATCGCGGAGGTCGCGGTCGACCTAGCGGAGCTTGCCGCGCTGACGGCGGAGCATGGCACTTCGGACCTCCGCGCGGATGCGGCAGGCGCCGCTCAGCTTGCGGCTGGCGCCGTGGCCGCCGCCGAACACCTCATCGCCGTCAACCTTGCCACTGGGCCCGGCGATGAACGCGTCGCCCGCGTCGGCCAGCTTCGCGTCGCCGCGGATGCCGCGAGCGACCGTGCGCGAAACGCAAGCCCCTAGTCGGGCTCCAATCGAGCCCGGATCTCGGCGAGCAAAGACGGAGTTGGCTCGTATCCGGCCTCGAGCAGCGCGGCCTCCAGGTCTGCGATCGCGGCGGTGCGGAACTCCTGGTCCTCCTCGGCGAGGGCGACGATGCGCTCGGCATCGCGGCGGGTTTGCGGCAATGAGGCGGCTGCCTCGATCCACCCCTCCGGGGCGGGTGGGAGCGCCGCGAGCAGACGCCCCAGCGCCTCCTCGTCATGCTCGAGATCTGGATCGGTCATTCGTTCAGGTGACGAATCGCGGATGTTCGATCTTCCTGAGCTCCTCGGCGAGCTTCCCGAGGCAACGCGAGATGCGGCTGGCAATCGTGCCGGCGGGCAGATCGAGCACTTCGCCGAGCGTGCGGTAGCTCTGGTCCCGGGCGAAGAACCGATCAAGGACCTCACGGCATTGCTCGGGGAGGCGTGCCAGTGCCTGGTGGACGGTGACCGCCTCATCGATTTCGGCGATCGCATCCTCCGGGTCGGCGGTCTCGAGATCCGCGACGTCGCGCGGCTCCTCCCGAGACGAGGTTCGTAGCCGATCCACCGACAGACGTCGTGTCAGCTGCGCGAGCCAGGGCCGGATCGCCTCGTCGCTCCGCAGCGTGGCGAGGCGTTCGTAGGCGCGCGCGAAGACCTCTTGGAAGACATCCTCGGAGTCCCGCTCCCGCAGGCCATACGCCCGGGTCGCGATCGCGTACACATAGCGCGAGAATCGCTCAACTAGTTCTTGCCATGCGGCGTCGTCTCCGGCACGGCAACGGGCCACTAAATCCGCGTCGGACAGCACCCCGGGGATCACGACTGGGCTTGACTCTAGCCCAGGCTGGGCTACCGAATTCTGGGGTTTCCCGGTACGCAGGGAAGATTTGCTGGCCCTTCGCCGTCAGGTCGAAATCAGGGTCTGTTCGCCGGCCCGCGGCGACGTTAGACTCGCCCAAGGGAGAGGGGAGTTCGTGAAGGAGCACCACTCAGAGTCGGACGGTCTCGACAAGGAAGTCGAGTCGCTTCGAGAGGACCTCGAGGAAGCCCGCGAGCAACAGCAGGCGACGAGTGAGGTTCTCGAGGCGCTCGGGCGATTCGAGTCCGATCAGGGGCCGGTATTCGAGACCGTCGTCCAGAATGCGACGCGCCTCTGTCGAGCAGATGCAGGCCACATTTACATCTTCGACGGGAGCGCTTATCGGGTCGCCTTCGCCACCGGCGGGTCCGAGCCCTACCGAGACCTGCTGGTCAGCACTCCGGTTTCACCTGGCCCTGGGACCCTGGTGGGGAGGGTTGCCCTCGAGCACCGCACGATTCACATTCCTGATGCACGCGCCGACGCGGACTACAAGTGGCGTGAGAGCCTGAAGCTCGGGGGACAGCGGACGATGTTGGGAGTCCCGATTCTCGACGACGACGAGGTGATCGGGGTCGTCTCAATGGTTCGCACCGAGGTGAACCCCTTTTCGCAGCGGCAGATCGACCTGGTTACGACATTCGCGGCGCAGGGAGCCATCGCGATCCAGACGGCCGACCTCTTCAAGCGTCTCGAGACCCAGAGGGTCGAACTGTCGCGCAGGGTGGATGAGCTTCAGGCCTTGGCCGACATTGGGGAAGCGGTTAGCTCGACCCTGGATCTCCAGGAGGTGCTGCGCACGATCGTCACCATCGCCGTCGAGCTGTCCGGAGCTGATGGTGGATCGATTTTCGAGTTCGATCCGGAGACCGAGGAGTTCAAGCTGAGCACCGCCCATGGAACCGACGATCGGCTGATCCGCGCCCTCCAGCAGACGCGGATCCCGTTCGGCGAGACTGTGGTCGGTAGGGCCGCTGCTGAGCGCCAACCCAAGTCGGTTCCCGACATCGAGCAGGCCCCGAGCGATCCGCATCTCGACCAGCTGTTGCGACATGGATGGCGCTCGATGTTGGCGCTCCCACTCTTGCGCGAGGACCGCGTCCTCGGAGCGCTCGTTGTGCGACGCACGACCCCGGGTGAATTCTCCGCTGAGGTGACCGAAGTGCTCGAGACGTTCGCCGGCCAATCTGCGCTGGCGGTGCAGAACGCCCATCTGTTCCGCGAGATCGCAGCGAAGAGCCGGCAGGTCGAGGTCGCGAGCCGTCACAAGTCTGAGTTTCTGGCGAGCATGTCCCATGAGCTGCGCACCCCGCTGAACGCTGTGATCGGCTTCTCGGACGTCCTGCTGGAGGGCATGTTCGGCGAGCTGAACGCCAAGCAGCGCGACTACCTCGAAGACATCCGGGACTCGGGCCGGCACCTGCTCGAGCTGCTCAACGAGATCCTCGACCTCTCGAAAATCGAAGCGGGCCGGATGCGGCTCGAGCCGGGCCCGTTCTCACTCTCGGCCGTTCTGGACGACGGGCTGCGCATGGTCCGCGATCGGGCCTCACAGCACTCGATCGAGCTCAGCGTTGACGTGGAGAAGGGCGTAGGAATCGTCGTGGCCGACGAGCTCAAGATCAAGCAGGTGGTGCTCAACCTCCTGACCAACGCCGTCAAGTTCACCCCTGACGGGGGCCGCGTTGAGATCGCGGCCAGCGGCATCGACGGTGAGGTCGAGGTGACCGTCACCGACACCGGGATCGGAATCCCGCTGGAGGACCAGGAGAGGATCTTCGAGTCATTCGAACAGGGAAAGCGCGAGGCGAAGGAGGAGGGAACCGGCCTCGGTCTGACGCTTTCCCGGAAAATCGTCGAGCTGCACGGCGGGCGTATCTGGGTCGAGAGCCAGCCCGAGGAGGGCAGTGTCTTCGGCTTCACCATTCCTCGGCAGGTACCGACGGCCGAGCCACTCGAACTCCCGCCGGACCTGGCCGTGGCCGAGCCCCACGGAGGGGAGGACGGGAAGCCGACGATCCTAGTGGTAGAGGACGATCAAGCCTCGATCGATTTGCTCTCCCTCCATCTCGTTGGAGCGGGCTTTAACGTCGAGCTCGCCCGCGATGGCCGGGAAGGACTCGACCTCGCCCGCAAGCTTCACCCGGACGAGATCGTGCTCGACATCATCCTCCCGAGGCTTGACGGGTGGGACCTCCTGGCGGCGGTCAAGGCCGATCCAGAGGTGGCCCACATCCCGGTGATCATCGTCTCGATGCTCGACGAACGGGGCAAGGGGTTTGCGCTCGGGGCAGCCGAGTACCTGGTGAAGCCGGTGGCGCGCAAAGAGGTGCTGTCTGCGATCCAGCGCAGCCTGCACGCCGGGGAGGCGGCCGGCAAAGTGCTCGTGATCGACGACGATCCCCGGGCCCAGGATCTGATGCGGGCCGTGCTCGAGCCGGACGGGTACACGGTCCTCGCCGCCTCTGGCGGAGAGGAGGGGGTTGCGCTGGCCGCCGGTGAGCGACCTGACGTCGTCCTGCTCGATCTCCTGATGCCGGGCGTTGACGGCTTCGCCGTTGTGGATCGCCTACGAGCGGATCCCGCCACTGCCGAGATACCGATCGTCGTCCTCACCTCCAAGACCATGACCGCCGAAGACAAGCGCCGCCTCAACGGGCAGATCAGCTACCTGGCCCAGAAGAGCGACTTCGACAGAGTCTCCCTACTACGTCTGGTTGAAAGCCTCGGTCGCACACCGGCGGCGCAGTAGGGGATGAGACCAATGGCCGAGCTGATCCTGATCGTGGAGGACAACGCCAAGAACATGAAGCTCGTGCGAGACGTGCTGGAGCAGAGCGGCTTCCGGACGCTGGAGTCCGGCACTGCCGAGGAGGCCCTCGAGTTGGTGATGAGCAACCGTCCGGACCTGATTCTGATGGATATCGAGCTTCCGGAGATGGACGGATTCGAAGCGGTGGGTCGCCTGAAGGGCGACCCGGATACGGCGACGATCCCCGTGTGCGCCGTGACGGCGTTCGCCATGAACGACGACCGCGAGCGCTGCCTGCGAGCGGGCTTCGATGGGTACCTGTCGAAGCCGATCAACGTCGCCGAGTTCCCGAGCCAGGTACGGGAACTCCTCGGGCGAGCGCGGGAGGGGGCGCAGTGAGTCAGGCCCGCATCCTTGTCGTCGACGACACGCCGCAGAACATCAAGGTCCTCGACGCCATGCTCACACCAAGGGGTTACGAGGTGATTCCCGCCCAGTCGGGAGATGAGGCGCTGGCTAAGGTGGCGGCCGAGCGACCCGATCTGGTGTTGCTCGACATCGTTATGCCGGGTATGGACGGCTACGAGGTCTGCCGACGTCTCCGCTCCGACCCAGCGTCGACACTTCTGCCCGTCGTGATGATCACGGCCAGCGGCGAGCAGGAGAAGGTCTCGGCCATCGACGCGGGGGCGGACGACTTCATCACCAAGCCGCTCGACCAGGCCGAGCTGATGGCGCGCATCCGCTCTCTGGTCCGAATCAAGCAGTACCACGACAAGATCGAAACCCAGGCGGCGCAGCTTGAGAGCTGGAACCAGAAACTGGAGGAGCGGGTCGACGAGCAGGTAAGCGAGCTGGTTCGCGTCGGCAGGCTCAAGCGGTTCCTGGCGCCTCAGCTCGCCGATGTAATCGTCTCCTCAGGCGACGAGTCCCTGCTCGAGAGCCACCGGCGCGAGATCACGGTCGTCTTCTGCGACCTGCGTGGGTTCACCTCGTTCGCCGAGTCCGGGGAGCCCGAGGACGTGATGGGAGTCCTGCGTGAGTACCACACCGTCCTCGGCGAGGCGATCTTCGAGTTCGAGGGGACGCTGGAGCGGTTCACGGGCGACGGCCTGATGGTCTTCTTCAACGACCCCGTGCCGTGCGACGATCCTGCCCTGCGGGCCGTGCAGATGGCGTTGGCCATGCAGGAGCGGGTCGGCGAACTCGTTCGCAGCTGGCAGAAGAAGGGCCATGACCTCGACATGGGAATCGGGGTAGCCCACGGTTACGCCACGCTGGGGCGAATCGGCTTCGAAGGACGTTTCGACTATGCGGCGATCGGAACGGTCACCAACCTCGCGGCGCGGCTCTGTGGACGTGCCGACGGAGGACAGATCTTGATCAGCCAGCGGGTCCAGGCGGACACAGAGGAGGTCGTCGAGGCTGAGCCGGTCACCGAGATCGAGCTGAAGGGTTTGAAGCCGGTCCGTGTATTCAACGTGGTCGGGCTGAGAGACGCGTATGCACCAGCTCGGGACGAGTAACCCAGCACACTCCCACGAGAGTCTGGCCGACCTCGACGAGGACCAGCGAGCTGAGCGCTTTGCCGAGCTACAGGACCGGCTCGTCTCGGTCTGGGGAATCCTACGCTCGGGCCGAGAGGGGGAGTCGATCGTGGTCGTCCCCTCGCGCACGGTCGACAAGTGGGACGAGCGCGCCGCCGAGTCCCAGGCGTACGAGGAGAGACTGCTCTTCCTGCTGCTGCTCCTACGCCAGCCGCGGCTTCGGGTCATCTACGTCACCTCACTGCCGATCTCGGACGGGATCGTCGACTACTACGTAGGCATGCTGGCCGGGGTGATCCCGGCGCATGCCAAGGCGCGCCTCTCGCTCGTATCGACGGGTGACGGCTCGCCCCGGCCACTGAGTGCCAAGCTGCTCGAGCGGCCGCGAGTGATCGATCGGATCCGTAGCCTGATTCCGGACCCTGAGCTCTGCCACCTCGTCCCGTACACCACGAGCTCGCTCGAGCGCGACCTTGCGCTACTGCTGGGGATCCCCATGTACGGGGCCGATCCACGGTTCTTGCGCTTCGGCACGAAGACAGGCTGCCGGCGCCTGTTCATGGACGAGCGAGTCTCGCACCCGTTCGGTTATGAGGACCTCGATAGCACGGAGGGTCTAATAGACGGCCTGGTCGAGCTGCGGGCGTCGAAGCCGACTGTCGAAGAGGCCCTCGTGAAGCTCAACGAGGGGGTCTCAGGAGAGGGCAACG
>DASTAI010000390.1:0-2454 GCA_035712865.1 Solirubrobacterales bacterium | reverse complement strand
GTAGCAGGTCTTCTGGTTGCCGCCATAGCCGACGTTGTGGGGATGCCAGATCACGCTGACGTCGAGGCCGCGGGCGATCTGTAGCGTCTCATCCGTCGAGCGGTCGTCGACCAGCAGTACTTCGTCGACTACGTCCCGCGGGATTGAGCTGACCATCAGCTCGAGCGTCTTGGCTGCGTTGAGCGCGGGCATCACGACGATCGTCTTGCCGCGTGTGGGCGCCGGGCCTCTCGGGCGCTTGGTCTGTGGGGCGGTCTCAGCCACGCCGGGCCTCCACATAGATGGTCCCGCCCCGCCGCATCGCCACCTCGAGCAGGGCGCAGGCGATCGAGACCGGCAGCGCGATCGCGCCGGCGATCAGGGCGGCATAGCGTCGCGCCCGCGATGCCTCGCTGCGGCGAGCCTCCGGTCTGCGGATGGCGTCATAGACATCCAGGCGTCCCGGCAGCGATCCGACTATCCCGTAGAGCCAGCCGAAGACGACCTGACCGCCGCGGAGGTGGCTCACGCGGATCGGCTCGAGCCCCAGCTGCCCTAGCCGGGCGAGCAGAGATGGCGCGGGGACGTGAACGAGGTGGCGCGGAAGATCGAGCGCGAACCAGTGCTCACCGAAAAGCTCGGCCTGAAGGCTGTTGGGATTCGGCATCGCGACCACGACGACGCCGCCCGGGACGAGCAGATTCGCGGCGCGACTGAGCGCCTGGCCCGCGTCTGGCAGGTGCTCGAGCGAATGCCAGAAGACTACGGCCGCGAACCGCCCCTCGACCTCGTCCAGGCTGGCCTCGCGGACGTCGGAGCGATCGGAGCGGCGCTCGAGGCCGACGCCCTCTCGTCCCACCGATTCCAGCGCGTCCAGAAGCGCTCCGTCGCCGGCTCCGACATCCAGCACGGGCCCGAGGGGCGCGATCCGGTCGAGACGCCGGGCGAGCCGTCCTCGCGTCCGGCGAAGAAGCCGGTCGCCGATTCCGGAGAAGCGCCCGTGTGTGGGCCGGTACCAGGCGCCATAGGCGAGCTCCAGGTCTGCCGCGGTGGGGATCGGCACGGTCGTGCTCGCGCCGCAGACGGTGCACAGCTCCGTCCCGAAGCCGTCGTGCGGCGCCGGCTGCAGCTCCGCACCGCACCACGCGCACGCTGCGGCGGCGGGCTGCGCGGGCGGTGTGCTGGCCACGGTCTCTGGGTCCCGGCTCATTCTCGACAATGGGTATCAGGTCTCGTTCACAGCTCATTGCTCAGAGCCCTAAGCTGCGGCGGATGCCGACGCTCGACCGCGTCCAGGGCCAGGTGGGCGCCGCCAAGCCGCCGGGTCGCGAGTTCGGGTCCAGCGCCGTGCTCGCCTCGCTCGCGCTGGCGGGATCCTTCGCTGCCCTCGGCCTCAACAGCATCTCGATCTCACGGATCGAGGGCGCCGATGGTGCGGGGCTGATCGCGCTCTCCACGCAGTTCATCTTCCTCGCCACATTCGTCGCCGGAGCTGGCCTGAGGACCAGTGTCACCTACCGGGTCGGAGCGGGCCTCTGGTCGCCCCACAGCGCCGTGCGCGGCGTGCTGACTGCCTCCCTCTGCCTCGGAGCCGCTGGCGCCGTCCTCGGGATGGGCATGTGGGTGCTTCTGCGCCACAGCGCCCTCAGCGACTTCAGCCTCGCCATGGCCCTCTCGCTGATGTGCGCCCTGCCGTTCGCGCTCGCCTGGTGGATCGTGCCGGCAATCCCGCTCGCGAAGGAGCGCTTCGAGACCTACGCGCTGCTGACTGTCTCCGGGCCGGTCGCGGTGCTCCTGCTCTGTCCCGTGCTCGCCGTGATAGCCGGCGAGACCGGTGCGGTGATCGGCTTCGCCGCCGGCTGGGCACTCGGCGGGCTGTTCAACGCGCTCTGGGCGATCCGCTACGCGCGGCTCCCAGAGGCCCAGGGAGGCCCCGAGCACGGCATCCGCGAGGCGGGCGGGTTCGGGGCGAGGGCCTGGGTCAACGACCTCTTCCAGCTCATCAACCTACGCCCTGACCTCTTCATCCTGAGCGCGTATTACGGCACCGGGGACACGGGCGTCTACGCGGTTACCGTTTCGATCACCTCGCTCGTCTGGATCGTTTCCCAGCCGCTCGCCTCCGTCGTTCTGCCCCGCAACGCGATGGTCTTCGCGTCGGCTGATCCGGGGCTCACTCCGGTGATCCCGGAAGAGAAGCAGGGCGCGGCCGTGCGACACTCGGTCCTGATCTCGGCGGGAGCCGCGCTCGTGGTGATCCCGATCCTCGCTCTTGCACCGCTGGTCTGGGGACCCGACTTCCACCGCACTCTCGGTCTGGGGCTCATTCTGCTCCCGGGCGTGGCGATGCTCGGCGTGGGGCGCGTGATGGTGGCCGCTTTCACCGGGGAGGGGGCGGCGAATGAGGCTCTGTTCGTCGGCCTGGTGAGCTTCCCGCTCACCTTTATCGCATTCCTGTTGGTGATCCCGGATCAC
>DASTAI010000389.1:0-3071 GCA_035712865.1 Solirubrobacterales bacterium | reverse complement strand
GCCCATTCGCTGCTCTCGATCCCGTACCGGAGCACCGTCAGCGAACCGATGTCCGGCTCGGAGTCCGGGCCATCCGGGTGACCTTCCTGGTCGACGACGTCCCAGATCGCGCGCAGCTCGTCCGCCTTCTCGCGGGCGATGGCCGCCCGCTCGCGGGCGATCTCCGCGGCCCGCTTCGGCTCGATGGAGCCGGCGAAGAAGAGCTTCAGCAGTCCCTCGTCACGGAGCTCGAGTGTCTGCGCCTCGCTCTCGATCCACGCCCGAGCGGCTCTCCGCCCCTCGCCCGTCAGCTTGAAGACGGTGCGCCGCCGGCCTCCCTGGGCCGCGTCCGTCCCGGCGATCAGGCCGGCGTCCTCGAGCTTCTTCAGCTCGGGATAGATCTGGCCGTAGCTCGCGGCCCAGAAGAAGCGGGCCGACCTGTCGATCAGCTGCTTGATCTCGTAGCCCGACCGCGGCCTGGCCGCGACCATCCCCAGAATCACCTTGCCTGTGGCGCTCAGTTCCATAGCGCCACAGATATATCAATCAGATATATCCGAGTCTGTGATCTCGCTCACACGGCTACTCGGGCGAGCGGCCCTGTGGCTCCCACTTGAACGTCCTGGCGGCGATCCAGATCCCGCCGAGACCCCAGATCAGCAGGGCCGCGACGTCGCCCCCCGAGAGGCCGATCCCGCTCGGGTCCACGGCGACCGTCGACTGGAGGCCCTGGGCGACGTGGTAGAGCGGGAAGAGCCGGCCGATCTCCTGCAGGAAGCTCGGGAGGGTGTCCAGCTGGATGAAGATCCCGGAGACGAAGGAGAGCATCACCACGGTGAATGCCCCGATCGGCTGCGCGCTGTCCTCGTTCTTGGCGAGCGACGTCGCCGCGATCCCCAGGGCGGAGAGCGTCGCCGTGCCGAGGAAGAGGTAGATGACGAATCCGGGCACCGTCTGGGCCGGCAGGTGCACGCCGTAGAAGATCACCCCGATCGCAATCATGATCCCGCCGACCACGAGGGCGAAGGCGACCGAGCGCAGCACCTGAGCGGCCACGAAGGTCCAGGCCGGAGGCGGCATCCCCCGCTGGCGCTTCAGCTGCCCGCGCTCGCGGGCGGAGACGAGCGACAGGAGGGGAGTGCTGAAGCACGACAGGGCCAGGGCGTAGGCGATCAGTCCGGCGGTGAAGTAGGAGTGGACGTCGATCGTGTGGCCCGCGACCGTGGTCGTCTGCGGGCCGCCGCCGGTGAAGAGCGAGTTGAAGAGGAGCAGGAAGATGATCGGAAAGAGCGCACCGAAGAGCATCGCCCGCGGGGTCCGCAGCGTGGAGAGGACCGCATACCGCGTCTGCACGAGCACCAGGCCGACGTCGCTCATCGGCCGTTCTCCGAGCTGGAGGTGACCTCGAGGAAGACGTCCTCGAGGCTGGGCCGGCGAACCTCGAGGTCGGGGAGCTCGATTCCCTCCTCCTCAGCCCACGCCAGGAGCTGGTAGAGGTCGCGCTGGGGATCGGTGCTGGCGATGGTCGTCTCTTGACCCGTGACGGTCGGCCTGCTGCCGAGCACGCCGGCGACGCGATCGGCGATCCCGTCGTAGGTCCGGAACCTGATCGTCGTCTCGCGGCCGAGCTGCTCTCCGAGCGTCTGGGGCGGCC
Source organism: Solirubrobacterales bacterium (assembly GCA_035712865.1). GTDB lineage: Bacteria > Actinomycetota > Thermoleophilia > Solirubrobacterales > 70-9 > DASUPK01. Next base: position 1,438 of record DASTAI010000389.1, on the reverse strand, counting down.
CCTCGGCCACGATGCCCCCCTCGCGCATGATCAGCACGCGATCGGCGAGGTGCTGGGCCTCGTCCATGTAGTGGGTCGTGAGGACGATCGTCGTCCCCAGCTCCTTCAGCCCCTCGATCATGTTCCACGCGCTGCGGCGAGCCGAGGGGTCGAATCCGGTGGTGGGCTCGTCGAGGAAGAGCAGCTCCGGGTTGCCGATGATCCCGACGCCGACGTCGAGCCGTCGCTGCTGGCCTCCCGACAGGGCGCCGACGCGAGCGCCGCGCTTCTCCCCGAGGCCCACCAGGTCGAGCGTCTCGTCCACCGGGCGCGCGTTCGGGAAGAAGCTCGCGTAGAGCTTCATCGTCTCGGTCACCGTCAGCAGCGGGTTGAGCTCGCACTCCTGCAGGACGAGGCCGATGCGGGTGCGCCAATCCCGGCTCGGGTGCGCGGGATCGATGCCGAGGACGGAGACGTCACCTGCCGTGCGCTCGCGGTAGCCCTCGAGAATCTCGACCGTGGTGGTCTTGCCGGCGCCGTTCGGGCCGAGGAAGCCGAAGACCTCGCCGCGCTCGACCCGGAAGTCGATGCCGCGCACGGCTTCGTTCGACCCGTATGACTTCCGCAGTCCGCGGACGGTGATCGCCGGCTCCGCCATCCGGGATTCCACGGTATTGGGCGGCCTAAAGCGCACCTTTCCGAGCGTACGCCTCGCCTATCCTCAGCCGTCATGGAGCAGACGCGGGCGAACGGGATCGTGGTGATGAAGTTCGGCGGCACCTCGGTGGCCGGGACCCAGGAGCTGAAGCGGGCCGCCACGCGGATCGTCGCCGCGCGTGAGGCGGGCCATGACGTGGTGGCCGTGCTCTCGGCGCGAGGCAAGACGACCGACCGCCTGCTCGAGGCCGCCCGCGAGATCTCACCGCGCCCCGATCCGCGCGAAATGGACATGCTGCTCTCGATCGGCGAGCGTGAGTCCTGCGCGCTGTGCGCGATGGCGATCAACGACCTCGGCCACCGCGCGATCTCCCTGACCGGCTCGCAGGCGGGCATCGTCACCGACTCCTCCCACACCAAGGCGCGGATCATCGACGTCCGGGCCGATCGGATCCGCGCCGCGCTCGAGGAGGACTCGATCGTGCTGGTCGCAGGCTTCCAGGGTGTTTCCACCGACAGCCGCGACGTCACCACCCTCGGCCGCGGCGGCTCCGACACCACGGCGGTCGCCCTCGCAGCCGCGCTGGGCGGCGAAGTCTGCGAGATCTACACGGACGTCGACGGTGTCTTCACCGCCGACCCGCGGATCGTGCCCGACGCCCGCAAGCTGCCGGTCGTCTCCTACGAGGAGATGCTCGAGATGGCGGCTTCGGGAGCCAAGGTGCTCCAGCTGCGCTCGGTCGAATACGCCCGGAACCACGCCGTGCGGATCCACTGCCGAAGCTCCGCGAGCGAGGCCCCA
>DASTAI010000388.1:0-5994 GCA_035712865.1 Solirubrobacterales bacterium | reverse complement strand
CGGAGGAGGGCGCGACGCTGATCTCCCGCACCGCCGAGTCGGCGGGACTGACCCGGGAGCGAATGAGAGGCGCCACGGATCGCCTCCGCGGACAGGGCCCGATGCCGGCGCCCAGGCGACGCCGGCGCGCGCTGAAATGGGCGGCCATCCTGGCGGTTATCGCCGCCGCCGTGCTGGCCGCGGTGCTCCTGGTTCGTTCGATCTACTTCCTCGGAACGGACGACCAGGGCAACGTGGCCGTCTACAGGGGGCTGCCGTATGAGCTGCCGCTCGGCGTCAGCCTCTACTCGAAGCAGTACTCGATCCCGGTCCAGGAGGGGACGCTGTCGGAGGAGCGCCAGCGCGCCGTGACCGGGCACACCCTGCGGGGGAAGGACGACGCGACGAGCCTGGCCCAGGACATCCAGAACCGCCCGACGGAGGGGCTGCCGCAGCCGGCGCCTCCCACGCAGCCGAAGAAGAAGTCGAAGAAGTCCGGGGCCTCCTCGAAGGGCAAGCAGGCCCAGAAGCGTTGAGTGCGCGCGGCCGCGAGCTCTTTGCACTGATCCCGGTCGCCCTCCTGGTCACGGCCGGGTTCACGGCCGTGCTGATCACGAACTCGTCTCAGCTCAGCAACCTGAGCGTGCTCTACGGCGGCTACTTCCTCGCGCTCTGCGTCGCCACCCACATCGTCATCCGGATTCGGCTACCCGATGCCGATCCGTTCCTCTTCCCGCTGGTCGCGCTGCTCGCCGCCTTCGGGATGGTGATGCTCTTCCGCCTGGACGAGGGACTGGCACGGGATCAGGCGAACTGGTTCGTTCTCGGGCTGATCCTCTTCTCGGCGACGATCATCTTCCTGCGGGACTACGACGCGCTCGAGCGCTACCAGTACCTGATCGCGCTGGCGGGGATCGTGCTGCTGATCCTGCCTCGCTTTCTCGGACACGCCACCAACGACGCATTCCTGGCAGTCGACCTCGGCCCGATCACCTTTCAGCCGACCGAGCTGGCCAAGATCTGCATCGTCATCTTCCTGGCGAGCTATTTGAACGAGCACCGGGAGGTGCTCGTGGTGGGCGCTCGCAATGTCTTCGGCCTCGTGCTGCCGCCGCTGAAGCACCTCGGGCCGCTGCTGGTCGTCTGGGGAGCGTCGATGATCCTCCTGGTCTTCATCCGCGACCTGGGCAGCTCGGTGATGTTCTACGGCGCCTTCCTCGCGCTGATCTACGTCGCCACCGGCCGGCTCTCGTTCGTGATCATCGGCCTCCTCCTGTTCGTGGGCGGCGCCTGGTTCTTCGCCCACACCGCCGCCCACATCCAGGAGCGCTTCGATATCTGGCTCGACCCCTTCAAGGACGCGGGGGGCTCGGGCTACCAGCTCTCACAATCGATCTTCGCCCAGGCCGATGGCGGGCTCTTCGGCCGCGGGCTGGGGGAATCTCTCGTGCAGCTTCCCGGCTGCAACCACGGGTTCCCCGACCGCTGCGCGATCCTGCCCGCCCCGCACACGGACTTCATCTACGCCGTGATCGTCGATGAGCTCGGCCTCTTCGGAGGCGCGGCGGTGGTCCTGATCTACGCTCTGATCGCCGAGCGCGGCTACAAGACGGCGGTCCTCGCCGAGGACGGCTTCTCGAAGCTGCTGGCCACTGGGTTGACGACGATCTTCGCCCTGCAGGCCTTCGTCATCATCGGCGGCGTCACCAGGGTGATCCCGCTCACCGGTGTGACCCTCCCCTTCATCAGCTACGGCGGCAGCTCGATCGTGGCCAACTTCATCCTGCTCGCCCTGCTGCTGATGATCTCCGACAAGGCCCGGCGCAGGGTGCGCGTCCAGAACGAGGCGGGGGTCGGCCGATGAACCGGCAGATCATCAAGCTCTTCGGGTTCCTGCTGATCCTCTACGCCCTCCTCTTCGGATTCACCTCCTACTGGTCGATCTTCGACGCCGACTCGCTCAAGGCGAACCAGGCGAACCGCCGGCCCCTGCTCGAGGAGCAGAAGATCAAGCGCGGCAGCATCCTCGCCGCGGACGGCTCGATCATCGCCAAGTCGATCCAGCAGGGCAGCGGCAACAACAAGGTCTACGTCCGCCGCTACCCGCAGGGCGGCCTCTTCGGCAACCCGATCGGCTACAGCTTCGTCACCCAGGGGCGCGTCGGCTTCGAGCTCGCGCACAACGACGAGCTCGTCGGCAACAAGACCGAGTTCCTCTCCGTGCTCGACCAGCTTCAGGGGCACGCCCAGGAGGGCGACAACGTCCAGTCCGCCCTCGATCCCGCCGCGCAGGAGGCGGCCGTGAACGGCCTCGCCGGGCGGCGAGGTTCCGTCGTGGCCATGGACCCCTCGACGGGCGAGGTGAGAGCGATGGTGAGCATCCCGGAATACGACCCGAACGACATCCCGAAGCACTTCGCCCAGCTCAACCGCGACCAGAGCGCCCCGCTCTTCAACCGGGCGACGCAGGCCGGCTACCCGCCCGGCTCGACGATGAAGGTGGTCACCGCCACCGCCGCCCTCGACAGCGGCGAGTTCACGCCCGGCTCGACGCTCAGCGGTGCCTCCCCGATCGAGATCGAGGGTGTTCCCCTCTCGAACTCGGGCGGCGAGCAGTTCGGCACGATCGACATGACCACCGCGCTGACCAACTCGGTGAACACGTGGTGGGCCCAGGCGGGTGAGAAGCTCGGCAAGGACACCATGTTCAAGTACATGGACCGCTACGGCTTCGATGCGAAGCCGCGTCTCGACTATCCGAGCTTCCAGCTGGCGGCGAGCGGCGTCTACGACGGCAACAGGCTGCTCGGCCCGAGCGACACGATCGACATCGGGCGCGTTGCGATCGGTCAGGAGCGCCTGCGTGTCACCCCGCTGCAGATGGCCGAGGTCGCGGCGACCGTAGCCAACAAGGGCGAGCTGATGGAGCCACGCCTGTGGTCGAGGGTGATCGACCCGGATGGGCGGGAGACGAAACTCGACCCCGCCCGTCAGAGTCGTGTGATGAGCGAGGACACGGCCGCGGAGCTCAACACCATGATGCAGAGCGTCGTCCGCGAGGGAACGGGGACCGCGGCCGCCGTCTCCGGGATAGACGTCGCCGGCAAGACCGGGACGGCGGAGATCTCGACGGGTGTGAACGACGCCTGGTTCATCGGCTTTGCCCCGGCGAGCGACCCCCAGATCGCGATCGCCTGCGTCGTCGAGCACACCAGCGGCTTCGGCGGCCCGACCTGCGGGCCGATCTTCAAGGCGGTCGCGGAGGCGGTCCTGAACGGAAACGGCGATGGCTGACCTCGGGTCCGGCACCGTCGTCGACGACCGCTACCGGCTCGACCGGAAGATCGGCTCGGGCGGGATGGCCGACGTCTGGCTCGCCGAGGACACGGAGCTCGACCGGAAGGTCGCCGTCAAGATCCTGCACGACAACTTCGCGCAGGATTCGGAGTTCGTCCAGCGCTTCCAGCGCGAGGCCCAGTCCGCCGCCGGACTTCAGCATCCGAACGTGGTCGGCATCTTCGACCGCGGAGCCTTCGACGGCACCTACTTCATCGCCATGGAGTACGTCGACGGGCCCTCGCTGAAGGACCTGGTCAAGGGCGGGATGAGCCCGAAGGACGCGATCGACTTCACACGACAGATCCTGAACGCCGCCCGTTTCGCCCACCGCAAGGGGATCGTCCATCGCGACCTGAAGCCGCAGAACGTCCTCATCGACGGCGAGGGCCGCGCCAGGGTGGCGGACTTCGGCATCGCCCGCGCGGGGGAGAGCTCCTCCATCACCGCCACCGGCTCGGTGATGGGCACCGCTCAGTACATCTCACCGGAGCAGGCGCAGGGCAAGGAGACCACCGCGCGTTCCGACATCTACTCGATCGGGGTGATACTGTACGAGGAGCTCACCGGCCGGGTGCCCTTCCAGGGTGACAGTGCGGTCGCCGTCGCGCTCAAGCAGGTCTCCGAGGCGCCTCGCAGGCCGAGCGCCATCAATCCCAACGTGCCACCGGCCCTCGATGCGGTGGTGATGCGCGCGCTCGCCAAGGATCCCGACGCAAGATTCAAGGACGCGGACGCCTTCCTGCGCGCGCTCGACGCGGCGGAGAAGGCGCCGGACACCCCCCGTCCGGAGGACACCGCGGCCTACGCCGCCGTCACGCCCGAGGGCGAGACGGACGTCCCCGGCGAGGAGCAGCCGTATGACGACGAAGCGGAGTGGGAGCGGGCTCGCCGCCGCCGCCGCTGGCGCTGGATCATCCTCGCCCTGCTCGCGGCCGCCACCGCGGCCCTGGTCGCCTACGCCCTCACCCGCCCCTCGCACGTCTCCGTTCCGGACGTGATCGGACAGGACGTCGACGCCGCGACGCAGGTCCTCGACAGCAAGGGCTTCGACGTCGCGATCAAGGCCGTGCCGAGCAGCGCCACCCGCAATCAGGTGGTCGAGCAGGACCCGATCCCGACCGACCGGGGAGGCGGCAAGGCGGAGGAGGGGTCCACCGTCACGCTCAGCGTCAGCTCGGGCCCGGCGATCGTGGCGGTGCCGGACGTCGGCGGGCTGAGCGCCAAGGACGCGACGAATCGCCTGGAAAAAGCGGGTTTCAAGGTGACGACGAAGGACCAGTTCTCGAACTCGGTGCCGAAGGGGAACGCGATCGGCACCGAGCCCGCGGCGGGAACCCAGCTCTCGACCAGCCAGGTGATCACCCTGCTGGTCTCCCGCGGGACCAACCAGGTCGAGGTGCCGGACGTGGTCGGTCTCGATGACCAGGCCGCCCTGGCGGCGCTCCAGAACGCCGGCCTCTCCGGGGTCCTGGTGCAGCGTGACTCGACCGAGCCCGAGGGCAAGGTGATCAATCAGAGCCCGGGGGCCGGCAAGCTCGTGGCGCGAGGCTCGCAGGTGACGGTCTTCGCCTCGACCGGTGCGATCACGGTGCCCGACGTCGTCGGTCAGGACCGGAAGAGCGCCGTCACCGCGCTGAAGAAGGCGGGATTCACGCCGGCGGTGACGGAACAGCCGACCACCGATCCCGCCGAGCTGAACCGCGTGATCTCGGAGTTCCCACCGGGCGGCTCGCGCGGTCGCCGCGGCGACACGGTGACGATCTCGGTGGGCATCGCTTCCCCCAGCGCGACGACGACCACCACGCCATGAGGGTCGCGGTCATCGGCGGTGGGACCTCGAGCGAACACGAGGTCTCGCTGCGCTCGGCCGCGTCCGTCGCCGCCGGACTGCGATCGGCGGGTCATGAGACCGTCGAGGTGACGATCGACCGGGACGGCGGCTGGGCCGCGAACGGTCAGACCGTCGAGTTCAGCCCGGGAGGCGGCCTGCTCGACTGCGAGGTGGTCTTCCCGGTCCTCCACGGCCCCGGTGGGGAGGACGGCAGCGTGCAGGGGCTGCTCGAGGTCCTGGACGTCCCGTACGCCGGGTCGGACGTCGAGTCGTCGGCGATCTGCATGGACAAGCTCGTCTTCAAGGACCTGCTGTCGCAGCACGACATCCCTCAGGTCGACTACTGCCGTGCCGGTGAGGGGGCCTGGCGGCAGATCGCGGCCGGTTTCGGGCAACCGGTGTGGGTCAAGCCCGCGAGGCTCGGCTCCAGCGTGGGCATCTCGCCTGCCTCGGGCGAGGCCGAGCTCGATCGCGCCGTGGAGAAGGCCCGCCGCCATGATCCGCGGGTGATCATCGAGGCGCCCGCCCCGGGCAAGGAGGTCGAGTGCTCGCTGCTGGGCAACGAGGATCCGGTTGCCTCGCCGCCGGGGGAGATCGTCACCAAGGCCTCCGATTGGTACGACTACGAGGCCAAGTACGCCGAGGGGGGAATGGAGCTGCGAGTCCCCGCCGAGGTCGCCGAGAGCGCCGGGGAGCGCGTCCGGGAGCTCGCCCGCCGCGTCTTCGCCCTCTGCGGCTGCAGCGGGCTTGCCCGCTGCGACTTCTTCGTGGACGGAGACGACGTCCTCGTCAACGAGTTGAACACGATCCCCGGCTTCACGGAGACCAGCGTCTACGGCAAGCTG
>DASTAI010000387.1:0-13307 GCA_035712865.1 Solirubrobacterales bacterium | reverse complement strand
GAGCTGCGGCTGGCCCTGGCTCTCCTCGGGGCCCCCGATCCCTCCGTCCTTACCGCGGACCATGTGCGGCGTCGCCGCTAGGCCCGGATGAAGACCGGCGTGCCGAGAGGTACGCGCGCGAAGAGGGAGATCATGTCGGGGTCGGAGGCCCGTAGGCAGCCGTGCGAGTTGGCGCCGCCCACCGTGCCGGGCGTGCCGTGGATCGCCATCCGGTTGCCGCCGATCCAGCCGGCGGGGAGGTTCGGCTGGTGACCCGAGAGGGCGAGAACGCAACAGCCGTACCAGGGCCCGAGCCCCTTGCCGACGAGGCCGTCCGTGATCGCGTAGTCGCCGAGAGGCGTCGGCGATCCCGGTGAGCCAACGCTCACGGGAAAGCGGTCGAGCACCCGGTCGCCGTAGTGGAGCTCGAGCCGGCGTTCCGAGACGTCCGCAGTGATCCAGAAGCGGGTCTGGGAGAGGGCGAGGGTCTGCGCGTCGTTCCTGATCCAGGCGAGCTCACCGCCGGGCAGCTCGGGCACCGGCGCGCCGAGCCAGCCACCCCTCCTCCGTTCGATCCAGAAGACGCGCATCGAGCCGAACTCGGTTCGGGCGCCGACGCGGTCGAGCACTCGCCCGCCCGGAGACTCGTGGAGGGCGATCGTTCGCCCGGGCCTGACGGTGGCGAGCCGGTAGCTGCGGCCCGGCACCGGCCGCGGCGCAGTCTCCAACTTCACCCTGAGCGGCAGGCTGGCCCGCAGCGCCTCGAGCGGACCGTCGAGGCGAGGCTTCGATGGCTCACTGCCGCACGAGGCCAGCGAAAAGGCGACCGCCCCGGCCGTGATCAGCGCGGTCACCTGCCTGGTCATCAGAGCGGAGAGGGAGGGATTCGAACCCTCGAGAGAGCTATTAGCCCCCTACTCGCTTAGCAGGCGAGTGCCTTCAGCCGCTCGGCCACCTCTCCGGGGGCGGCGGTCGCACGGCGACCACGCGGCCCGATTGTAGGCTGGATCGGGATGGAGACTCGGCAACTCCCGGCCCTCGACGCACCCACGCCACTGCCTCTGCCCACGTCGGTGGAGGCATACGAGCGCCTCGAGACGATCTTTTCGGAGGTCCAGCCTCCGTTCGCCTTCGTCGACCTGGACGCCGTCTGGTCCAACGCCGCCGACATGCTGCGCCGCTCACGCGGCAAGCCGATCCGAATCGCGAGCAAGTCGATCCGCTCGCGGCCGGTGCTCGAGCGGCTGCTCGACCTGGATCCCGGCTTCCAGGGGATCCTCGGATTCACTCTCCCGGAGGCGATCTGGCTCTGGGACCAGGGGCTCCGCGATCTGGTCGTGGCGTATCCCACCACCGACCGCGGCTGCCTGACGCGCCTTGCCCGGATCACCGCCGAGGAGCCCGACGAGGCTCCCGTGGTGATGGTCGACTCCACCGAGCACCTCGACCTGATCGAGGAGGCCGCGACCTCCTTCGTCGCCCCCGTCCGGGTGGCGATGGACATCGACCTCTCCTGGTGGCCCCTCGGAGGCCGGCTCAAGATCGGTCCCAAGCGCTCGCCGGTCAGGAGCTCGGAGCAGGCGGTGGCCCTGGCTCGAGAGATCGAGCGCCGCGAGCACACCACTCTCGTCGGGGTGATGGCATACGAGGGCCAGATCGCGGGCGTGGGCGACAACGTCCCGCGCAAGGCGCTCTCGAACCTGATGGTCAGGGCGATGCAGTCGCAGTCGGCCAAGGACGTCGCCGGGCGCCGAGCCGAGATCGTCACCGGGCTGTCCGAGGTAGCTCAGCTCGAGTTCGTCAACGGCGGCGGCACCGGGTCGATCGAGCTGACCGCAGCGGAGTGGGCTGTCACCGAGGTCGCCGCCGGCTCCGGGTTCTTCGCCCCGATCCTCTTCGACCACTACCGCGCCTTCAAGCTGAGGCCGGCGGCGATGTTCGCGCTGCCCATCGTCCGGCGGCCGGGCCGGGGTGTCGCAACCGCGCTGGGCGGCGGTTACCTCGCTTCGGGCGTCGGCGCCAAGGACCGCATGCCCGTCCCGTATCTCCCGGACGGGCTGCGGCTGGATCCCTACGAAGGCGCCGGTGAGGTCCAGACGCCCCTCAGGGGCTCAGCCGCGGACGGGCTGCATGTGGGCGACCGCGTCTATCTCAGACACGTCAAGGCCGGGGAGCTCTGCGAGAGGTTCAACAAGCTCTACCTGATTACGGGGATGACCATTCGCGACGAGGTCCCGACCTACCGCGGCGAGGGCAAGAGCTTCCTCTAGCTATACGTCCAATACCGAATACAGGTCTTTTCTCAGCCCTGGAGCGCGTCGTACCTTCGTCCTCCCGCCAGGGCGGGCCGGGCCGCGATTTGTGGGGTATTACAGGGGGGACAGGAGAAAGTCGATTGCACAGGGTCCAGGCGGCTACCCGCGGAACCGGCGATGGCTCGTCGGCGACGGTTACACCCGACATCGAACCGGGGCGGTTCTTCGAAGGAGTTGACGTAGGGCGGCGCACGACCGCCTTCGTGCTCGGCGCGCTCCTGCCCTTTGCGCTCCTGCCCTTCGCGGACACCTCGGTCACCGACCCGCGCGTCCTGCTGGCCGCCGGCCTCGCGGCCGTTCTGGTTCTCGTCGTCGCCGCCGGGCTCCCCTGGGGGCGCCTCCCGGCCTGGACCCAGGCCGTCCCGCTGCTCGCCTACTTCGTGGTCGTCGGGCTGCTGCGGGACGCCAGCGAGGGCTCCACGAGCATCTTCGACCCGCTCGTTGCTCTGCCGGTCATTTGGTTCGCCGTCTACGGCACCGGCCGCGAGCTGGCGGTCTCGATCCTCGCGATGGCGATCACCCTGACGCTGCCGGTGCTGATCGGCGAGCCCCACACCGACACGGGCGACCAGATCCTCCGCGCCGCGGTCGCCGTGGGAGTCGCCTGCGCGCTCGGGGTCGCCGTCCAGCTGGTCGTGCGCGCCCTGCGGCGCGCCAGCCGCGAGTCGCGGTCGATACTCCAGACCTCGCGCGAGGCGTTCGTCTCGATCGACGAGGACGGGCTGATCAGGGAGTGGAACCCTCAGGCGGAACGGCTCTTCGGCTGGGGGCGGGACGAGATCGTCGGCCGCCTCGTCCACCACACGATCATCCCTCGGCGACACCGGGATGCCCACCTGCGCGGCCTCGCCCGCTTCCTCTCCTCCGACCAGGAGCCGATGACGGCGAGGCGCATCGAGGTCGAGGGGCTGCGCCGCGACGGCACCGAGGTCCCGCTCGAGCTCTCCATCTCCGCCCTGCGGGAGGGGGACGAGTGGCGCTTTCACGCCTTCGTGCGCGACATCAGCGAGCGCCAGGCGACCGAGGCCGCTCTGCGGGAAGCCGAGGAGCGCTTCCGCAAGGCCTTCGACGACAGCCGGGTCGGGATGGCGCTCGTCTCGCTCGATGGGAGCTTCCAGCGGGTGAACCGAGCCCTGTCCGAGATCTGCGGGCGCTCGGAGAACAGCCTGCTCGGCCGGCGCTTCGGCGAGATCATCCACCCCCCTGACCGCGAACGCGAGGTCGAGGCCCTGCGGGACGTCGCCGACGGCGAGAGCTACGGGTACCGCGGAGAGACCCGCTGCGAGCACGCCCGCGGCAATCCGGTCTGGGTCTCGCTCACGGTTTCGCCGATCTACAACAGCCAGGGGATCCTCAGCTACCTGATCGCCCAGATGGAGGACATCTCCGAGCGCAAGGAGTCCGAGGAGCGGCTCACCCGACAGGCCATGCACGACTCCCTCACCGGCCTACCGAACCGAACTCTGTTCGCCGACCGCGTGCGGATGGCGACCGCTCGCCGCTCCTCCCAGGGCTTCGCCCTCATCTATCTCGACCTCGACGGGTTCAAGCTGGTCAACGACACGCTGGGGCACGCGGCGGGCGACCAGGTCCTGATCGAGGTCGCGCGAAGGCTCGAGCAGCTGTTGCGCGCCGGCGACACCCTCGCCCGGCTGGGCGGCGATGAGTTCGCGCTCCTCTGCGAGGGGGTGGGCGAGTCCGAGGCCAAGGCGATCGCCGACCGGGTGATCGCGGCGCTGACCCGGCCGATCGTCGTCCAAGACCGCGAGATCGTGCAGGCGGCGAGCATCGGCATCTCGCTCTACGGCCCGGGCGTGAGCGTCGAGGAGCCCGACGAGATGCTCGGCGAGGCGGACATGGCGATGTACCGCGCCAAGGCCAGCGGCAAGTCGCGCTACGCGCTCTTCGAGAGCTGGATGCGCGAGGGCGACACCGACCGCGCCAGCCTCGAGCGAGAGCTCCGCGAGGCCCTGGTCCGGGACCAGATCGTCGTCCACTACCAGCCCGAGGTGGATCTGATCACCGGGGCGATCACCGGCGCGGAGGCGCTGGTCCGCTGGCGCCACCCCGAGCGCGGGCTGCTCGAGCCGGCGCAGTTCCTCTTCGTCGCCGAGACGAGCGACCTGATCGCCGACCTCGACGACTTCGTGATGCGAGAGGCGTGCCGCCAGGCCTCGGTCTGGCGCGCCGAGTTGCCTCATGGAGAGGGCTTCAACGTCTCGGTCAACATCAGCGAGCGCCGGCTCGCCGATCCGGACCTGAGCGCCAAGATCGCGCAGGCCATCGCCGACGCGCGGCTCCCCGCCCAGTCTCTTTGCCTGGAGATCAACGAGCGGGCGATGATGGACCGGCGCGCCGCCGCCCTCAGCGCGATCCCCGACCTCCAGGAGCTCGGGATCCGCCTCCTGATCGACGACTTCGGCGTCGCGATCTCCTCCTTCGGCAGTCTCAAGCGGCTGCCGCGCCTGAACGCGATCAAGATCGATGCCTCGTTCATCGCCGGCCTCGGCCGCTCGCCGGAGGACTCGGCCGGAGTCGCCGCGATCATCGGGCTCGCCCACGGCCTCAAGCTCACCGCGACGGCCGAGGGGATCGAGCGCGACGAGCAGCTCCGCGAGCTGCAGGCCCTCCATTGCGACCGTGGGCAGGGCTACTACTTCGCCCGGCCGCAGCCACCGGAGACGCTCGCGCGAGTGCTCAGGTCGGCGCGGCTTGGAGAGCTGATCTCGTAGGGGGACCGAGGACCCGGTCGAGGTACTGGTTTCGGAACGTGCCCTCGGGGTCGAGCCGGTTCCGCGCCGCGAGGAAGTCCTCGAAGCGCGGGTAGCGCTCGGCGAGCGTCGCGGCGGTCTGGAAGTGGCGCTTGCCCCAATGGGGCCGGCCGCCGTAGGAGTCCATGATCGACTCGACGGATCGGAAGTAGCTCTCCCACGCCATCCCCTGGTACTGGTGGACGGCGATGTAGCAGGTGTCCCTGTCGTGGGCGGGGCTGAGCATCGAGTCGTCCGCGGCGACGAATCGCACCTCGATCGGGAAGCCGACGGGGGGATCCGCCCGCTCCGCGGCCTCCAGGACCCGCGGGATCGCCTCGGTCGCGTGGCGGCGCGGAATCGCGTACTCCATCTCGGTGAAGCGGACCAAGCGCCTGCTGGCGAAGACCCTGTAGCTGCGATCCGTCTTCACGCTCTTGGCGAGCCGCGAGGCCACGAAGCGCGAGAGCCCCGGGATCTTGGAAGGCAGTCGTCTGCCGGCGCGCGCGATCGCCCCCATCACCCAGTTCTCGAGGACGACCTCCTGGCCGAACTCGACCGCGGCGTGGCGCGGATTCGGCGGCTCGTCGGTGCGCTCGCTCTGCCGATGCAGGGCCACGTCGGTGTGGGGGAAGACGTAGAACTCGAAGTGGTCGGAGCCGTCGACGAGCTCGTCGAGCCGCTCGAGAGTCTCGTTCAGGGGCTGGGGCGAGTCGGTGCGCCGGACGGTGAAGGCCGGCACGGTGCGGAGGGTGACGGTGGCGATCACGCCGAGGGCGCCGAGGCCCACCCGGACCGCGGGCAGCAGGTCCGGCTGGGTGGTCGCCGAGACCTCCAGCAGCGTCCCATCGGGCAGAACCAGCTCCATCGCCTCGATCTGCGAGGAGATGTTGCGAAAGCGGCCGCCGGTGCCGTGGGTGGCCGTGGCGATCGCCCCGGAGATCGTCTGCTTGTCGATGTCGCCGAGGTTCTCGAGCGCCATCCCGTGCCCCCAGATCAGCTCGCTGAGGGGACGGAGGCCGATCCCGGCCTCGACCTTGACCAGTCCGGAATCGCGCTGCACGTCCAGCACGCGGTCGAGCCCGCCCAGCTCGAACAGGACTCCGCCGGTGCAGGCGACGTCTGTGAAGGAGTGCCCCGAGCCGACAGCCCGAACCGTCAGCCCCCGGTCGCCCGCTCGCTTCACCCACTCGATCAGGTCGCCGCGGTCACGAGGGCGCTCGATTCGTGTCGGAACACAGCTCTGATCCCCCGCCCAGTTCCGCCACTCGGCCATCACTGGAGACTAGGCCCACCTCTAGGCTTGCGGCACCCGGAGGGGTGGCAGAGTCTGGTTGATTGCGGCAGCCTTGAAAGCTGTTGACCGGGTCCTCCCGGTCCGGGGGTTCGAATCCCTCCCCCTCCGCTAGCGCAGCTTGACCCCGGTCAGGTCGATCGTGCCGATCAGGTCCCCGGTGGCGAAGTCGTTGCTGGGGTCGCTGGACCCGTTGGGAAAGGTCTCGTTGAGGGTGGAGGCGGCGAGATCCGCCAGGTTCACCGTCGCGCCGGTCACGTCGAGGGTCTTGGTGGCGGGATCGACCGACCGTGTTCCGGTGGAGAAGTCGATCGCCGCGAGCGGCGCGCGCGGCAGCGTGGTGCCGCTCGGCAGAGTCGGGATCGACCGCACCGAGTTGACGTCGAACGCCACGCTGAGATCGGCGCTGCGGAGCTGGGTGCCGACGGGCGGCCCTCCAGAGCAGCCCGACGGGTTGAGGATGCTGCTGTTCTTGGTCAGGGTCTGGCCGCCGCCCGTGATCACCTCGCCTGCGCTGAAGTCGGGCGAGGCCGAGCCGCCGGTCACCGGGAAGTGGTAGTCGGCCCCGCCGACGCCGCTGGTCGTCGCGGGGGCGATCGGCGCGACGCCGGCTGGGCTGCCCGTCGGAAGCGGGTCGATGCAGTGCTGGGTCAGCTTGTTGACGAAGGGCCCCGGGGGAGCGGCCTGGGTGTGGAGGACGAGCTCGCCGGTGCCCGGCACGACCTCGACCGAGCGCGGCTCGGTGGTCAGGGAGACGATCGTCCCGAGCGCCCTGCCGGCCTTCAGCTTGCGGCCGGCCGACTGGCTCGCCCCCTTGCGCTTCTTCGGCGAGAGGGCGGAGGTGAGCGCCTTGGCGCCCCTGCCGGCCAGCGTGATCTTGATGTTCGAGATCGTGGCTCCCCAGCCGGACCGTGCGACCGACCCGCCGGAAAGCGTCGCGAAGTTGCTCACGAAGTCCGCGCCGACCTTGGCGATGACACTGCCGCGGCCGCCACCGGCGCTGAGGTTGAGGGTCGTGATCCTCACCTTCGCTTTCGCCTTGCCTCGCCTGGCGGTGAAGGCCCCATTCACCTGCACGGTCCCCGACCCGTCCACCGGATCGAGGGCCCCGCCGGAGATCGGGAGAGTGAGGCTCCGGGGCTTGACCTTGGCGCCGCCGAGCTTCTGCAGCTGGACGACGACGGACCCACCCTTGAGCTCGTCCTGACCGGCCAGCGCCGTGCCCGGAACCGCCAGTAGGCAGGCGAGCGCCATTGCGATTGCCATTCGTCCCAGCCCCATGCCGAGACGAGTCTGGCATGACCTACCGATCCATGCGCAGGTTCCTGTCGGCCCCTATCGCTCGGCAACGAGCAGGGTCTGAGCCGCCCGGCCGATCTGGCCCCTCTCGTCCAGAAGGCGCGTGTCCGCCATCCCGACCCCGGTGTGCTCGGGGAAAGTCTCGGCATCGAGGCAGACCCAATCGCCGGCCGGCATCCGATGCAGATGAACGGTCAGGTCCACGTTGATGAACAGGTACCGCTGCCAATCGAGTGCCGCGCTGACCCCGTTGCCCGAGTCCGCGGCCGCGAGCACGCGCTGCAAGGGGCTGGGCTCCTCGCCCGGAAGCAGTGGCACCGACATCCGCATCCAGACGACTGCCGGTCCGGGCTCCATGAAGGCCCCCTCGGCGAACCGGTACTCCATCGCGGTGTGGTAGCCGATGTCATAGCCGGTGTGGAAGAAGTCGCCGGGCTCCCCAGCCTCGGGTGAAGGCGCCGGCGAGACGCGGCTGTCGGGCTGCTCGAATTCGACGGCTTCGGCTCGCAACCGCCAGCCGTGCGCGCGCATCAGCGTCTCCCCGCCCTCGTCGGAGAGGGTGGCCTCGAACATCTCGACGCGCTTGCCGGGACGCACCACTCGAGCCTCGACGCGCAGAGCGGCAATCGGCAGTGAGCGCAGCACTTCGTAGGTGATCCGACCGACCTGCGCCGGGGGTCCCTCGGCCCCTCCGATCCGGCCGCCGCCGAGGCGCTCAACCTCTCGGCCGATCAGCGCGGCCGGTGGCCCGGCGTGCTGCGCCCCGTGGTCCCAGGGGCCGCGGGTGAGCTCCGTGGCGACGTAGAGGTCGCCCTCCGGCTCGTAAAAGGACTCCGGCACGCGGGGATCCTTTCAGTAACGCCGAGGGCGCCCGGATGACTATTCCCTGACCCGATTACCCTGGTCACAACCCCCATGGAAGTGAGGTAAGTCTTGGAGAAGGTCAAGAAGAGCGAGCAGGAGTGGCGCGAGCAGCTCACCCCAGAGCAGTACGACGTTGTCCGCAACAAGGGCACCGAGGCGCCGTTCACCAGCGAGCTCAACAACGTGAAGGATGAGGGCACGTTCGTCTGTGTGGCGTGCGGACAGCCCCTCTTCAGCTCGAACGACAAGTTCGAGTCGGGCACCGGCTGGCCGAGCTTCGATCAGCCGGTGGAGGGCGATGCGGTCGACACCGAGGCCGACAACGGCTTCCTCATGCGGAGGACCGAGGTCCTCTGTTCACGCTGCGACGCCCACCTGGGACACGTCTTCGACGACGGCCCCAGGGACACGACCGGCCAGCGTTACTGCATCAACGGCTGCGCCCTCGAGTTCAAGCCCGAGGACTCGTAACTCAGACTTTCCCGCCGGCGCCCAGGTAGCTGAAGCGCACGGCTAGGGCCACCGCCTCGGTCCGCGTATCCACTTCCATCCGCGCAATCGCGTTACGGACGTGGGTGTGGACCGTGGCGGGGCTGAGTGAGAGACGGTCCGCGATCTGCTTGACGCGGAGCCCCTCGGCGAGCAACTCGAGGATCTCGCGCTCGCGGGGGGTGAGCTCGAGCAGCTTCTCGACCTCGCCCGCGCCCTGGCCGAGCTCGGTGCCGACGAAGGTGCCGCCGCTGGCCACCACCTCGATCGCCCGGGCGATGTCCTCGCTCGGCGCCGACTTGAGCACGTAACCGGAGGCCCCCGCCCGCAGCGCCAGCGTGAGCAGGTCCGGCTGGGCATGGGCGGTGAAGATGATCACCCGGGTCTCGGGCCGCGCCTTGAGGATGTCCTTGGTCGCGTCGATGCCGTCCTTGCCGGGCAGCTCGACGTCGACGATGCAGACGTCCGGCTCGAGCTCCTTGACCTTCTCGACGACCTCCTCGCCGGTCTCGGCCTCGCCGACGATCTCGACGCCCTCGATGTTGGCCATGCGCGCCTTGATCGCCTCACGCACGATCTCGTGGTCGTCGCAGAGGAGTACGCGTTTGGGGGTCGAGGCGGCCATCTATGTGGGAATCCGTTCCGGAGCGCCAAATTCCTGCAAGGCGGACGGAAGTTCCACGCTCCCATCCTCCCTCTGCCCGTTCTCCATCAGCGCAATGAGGGTTCGGCCCACAGCCACCGCAGTTCCATTCAGTGTGTGCACGGGTTCCGGGGATTCTCCTTGCGCGGGACGGTACCGGGCCGACAGGCGTCTTGCCTGGTAGTCGGTCGTGTTGGAGCAGCTTGTCAGCTCCCGATAGCGGTCCTGGCTCGGTATCCAGCCCTCGCAGTCGAACTTGCGGGCAGCCGGCGCGCCGAGATCGCCGACCGCGATGTCGACCACCCGGTACGGGATCTCGAGGGTGGTGAGGATGCGTTCCTGGACCCCGAGGATCCGTTCGTGCTCCTCGCCGGATGCATCCGGCTCCACGAAGCTGAACATCTCCACCTTGTCGAACTGATGGACGCGGAAGATGCCGCGCGTGTCCCGGCCGGCGGCGCCGGCCTCCCTCCGGAAGCAGGTCGAGATCCCGCCATAGCGCTTGGGAAGATCACCGGCCTCCAGGATCTGGTCGGCGTGGAGTGAGGCGAGTGAGACCTCCGAGGTGCCGACGAGGTAGAGCTCGTCCTTCGGGATCTCATAGATCATCTCGCGGTCGTCGGGAAAGACCCCGGTGCCGAAGAGCGCCCGTTCGCGCACGAGAACCGGTGGGACGGTCGGCTCGAAGCCCTCGCCGCGGATCAACTCGACCGCGAACCGGATCAGCGCAAGCTCGAGCAGCACCAGGTCGCCGAGCAGATAGGCGAAGCGGGCGCCCGACGTCTCGGCTGCGGCCTCCATGTTGATCCAGCCGTGGCGCAGGCCGAGATCGAGGTGGTCGAGGGGCTCGAAGCCGAAGTCGGGTCGCTCCCCCACCTCGCGCAGGGTGACGTTGTCCTCCTCCGTCTCGCCGTCGGGGGCAGCCGGATCCGGCAGGTTGGGCAACGCGACGAGGAGCTCCTGCCGGCTCACGTCCAGCTCCTCGAGCTGGGGCTCCAGCTCCTTGAGCTCGGACTTCAGGCGGCTCGACTTCTCCCGCAGCTCGGCGAACTCCGGGTCCCCGGCTTTGCCGGCCTTGGCCGCCTCCTCGATTTCCGCAGAGAGCTTGTTCTGGTCGGCGCGGATCGCATCGATCCGCGTGTTCAGGTCGCGGCGGCGCTCATCGACCGAGATCAGCTCATCCAGTTCCCCGGCCGCCCCGCGCCTCGCCAGGGCCGAGCGGACCGCGTCGGGGTCGCTTCGGATCTGCTTCAGGTCGAGCGTGGCCCGGTCCCTCTGATCAGGGGTTGGGAGCGGGAGCGGCGCTGGAATTGGTGGTCGTCTGCGCGGGCGCCGGCGCCTCGGTGACGTCCTGGCCGGCGTACTTCGAGACGAAGGCGGCGACCTTCTGCGCGTCGTCGCCCACCACGATGTTCTGCGGCATGATCGCGCCGGAGAAGCCGCCGTTCCTGATCGCGTAGATCACGTCGTCCATCGTCTCGTGACGCTGATCCAAGTTCGGGCCCTGGACCCGCTCGCTGCGGTTGGCGCTCCCCTCGGTCCCGGCGGCCGTCAGCGTGTGGCAGCCGGAGCAGCGCTGGGCGAAGATCTCCGCGCCTTCATGGGTCGGATCGTCGCTGGGGACCTGGATCCCCTGGGTCCCGCAACCCGTGGCGGCCGCAACCGCGGCAACTGCGATCAATAGGAGAGCCCCTCGCACGCGGCGGGATCATATGTGGTTGCTTCGAGGCCAGATCCGCCGGGTGTGCGGGCCGCGTAGGTTTCACCCATGGCCGGCGACGGGGTCAGCCCAGAGGAATTTCGGAGGGCGCTGAGCGCCTTCGCCACCGGGGTGACGGTGGTCACCGCGATCGGCGACCAAGGACCCTCGGGCGCCACGGCGAACGCGGTCACCTCGCTTTCGCTCGAGCCCCCGATGATGCTCGCCTGCCTGGATCGCGGCTCACGCACCCTCACGTCCGTTCGGGCCCAGGGTCGCTTTGGCGTCAACGCGCTCGCCGCGGGACAGGGGGACCTTGCCCGTCGCTTCTCCGGCAAGCATCCGGAACCGCAGAAGTGGGACGGGGTCGAATGGAGCGAGCGACAGAGCCTCCCCCGGCTCGCGGGTGGACTGATGTGGGTTGCCTGTGAGCTGCGCGACCTGATCGACGGCGGCGACCATCTGATCCTGACCGGCAAAGTGCTCGAAGCGGAGGCGAACGAGGGCCAGCCGCTCCTCTTCCACCGCGGCGGCTACCGGGACCTGCTGGCCGAGAGCTAGTGGCCCGCCACCGGCTGCCGGGCCGGCTCCGCGGGACCTCGCCGGGGCCGGATCCGCCTCAGCGACCGGGCCGCTTTCCGCAGCGCCAGGATCGGTAGGGCGACGACTCCGAGGAGCAAACCCACCGCGAGAACCGGCAGCACCAAGGGGAGCGTCGCCACGATGGTGAGGATGAGGATGGGCAGGGCCAGCGGGGCAAGCGCGACCACGAGGATTCCCGCGCCGACCGTCCACTTCCAGATCTCGTCCAGGTTCTGCGCGCGGGTGCGAGCACCCGTCTCGGCGTCCATGACGGCTCCTTTCGTCGGTTCCACTCAGGAGACGAGATGGAGGCGCCGCGTGTGACGGCGGGTCAGGTCAGCGTGCGCAAGAGACTGTTGACGGCCCGGCGGTCGCCGTCGATCTCGATGTCGCCGGCCTCTATCGCCTGACCCAGCCGCTGCCCGCCGAAGACGACCCGGGCCATGGCGTTCGGATCGGCGCTCAGCACGGCGTCCGGGCTCTCGGCCTCTCCGCGATCGGCGACGAACTCCCCCGCTTTCACCGAGATCCTGAAAGGCAGCTCCCCCAGCCGCAGCTCGTAGGTCGCGTCGAGCCCATCCGCCTTTTCCGGCTGAAACGTCGACTTCAGGGCGAGCACGAGCGAGTCCGGTCCCATCTCGGCCCCCAGGGGGAAGGACGGGGATCGACTGGCCCAGGTCCCGAGCGCCAGCACCGCGGGCTCCAGCTTGTGTCCCCAGTCGGTGAGCTCGTAGACCTGCGCCGCCGCGGGAGGGGCGAGCCTGCGCCGCCCGACGATCCCGGACTCCTCCAGCTCGCGCAGGCGCTGGCCGAGGACGTTCGGGCTGATGTCGGGGATTCCGGCGCGCAGGTCGGTGAATCGCTTCGGCCCGAGGAGGAGCTCCCGGACGACCAGCAGCGCCCAGCGCTGTCCCAGGAGGTCGGAGGCATGCGCGATGCCGCATCCGTCGAGCTTCGTCCGTGTGCGCGCCATCGGGGCAGTCTAGCCGACTTTACTCCTAGAACCGAAGCAGCTAGTCATGTTTTAGAACTATCCGGTACGGTAGACCCGCGGTATGGAGAGGACGATCAGCGACCGGAGGGAAGAGCGATGAGCGAGCGCGACGGATTTCAGGCGGGAGTTCCGTGCTGGGTGGAGACCTGGCAGGACGACGGGGACGCCGCGGCCTCCTACTACGGCCGCGTCTTCGGCTGGGACGCCGAGCAGACGGCGAGGCCAGGAGACGGCGTGAGCTTCCGGATCTGCCGGCTGCGCGGCCGCGAGGTCGCTGCCATCGGCTCGCCGATCCCAGAGGAGGCTCCACCGGTCCCGAGCTGGACCACCTTCATCCAGGTGGACAGCGCCGATCAGACGGCAACCAAGGTGAAGGAGGCGGGCGGACGCGTGATCGTC
>DASTAI010000386.1:0-2162 GCA_035712865.1 Solirubrobacterales bacterium | reverse complement strand
GACGACGAACTCCTCCCAGCCCAGCTCGACCAGGGGTCCCCGCCACTCCGGGGGCCGTGGACCAACCGCGATGTCGCCGACGCCGAGGCGGGCGGCAGGACACCGAACGCGATCGACGTCACCTGGCCACTTCGAGCTCTCCGGCCTCGAGTCCCAGCGCGCTGCGCGCGTGGCGCGTGGCGCGCTCGGCGTGCGCAACCGCCGCGCGGGCCTCGGGCACGAACGCCTTGCCCGCGGCGGTCAGCCGAATGCCCTTGGGCAGGCGTTCCAGCAACGGGCCGCCGAGCTCTCGTTCGAGGCTCCTGATCTGCTGCGACAGCGACGGCTGGGCAACGCTGCGTGCCATCGCGTCGGCCGAGCTCCAGAACCTCGTCCTCCAGCTCAGAGGCGACATTCGAATCATTCCCGCCGTGTGAACGGGTGGACGCCGTGACCGGGAAACCGTCTTAGCTCATCCGGCGATAGCGCCAGACGCAGAGCGGCACGAACACCGCGAGCAGCCCGAAGGTCCAGGCCAGCGCCCCTCCGAGGGATGCCGGTGTCCCGGTCAGGGCCAGAGAGCGGGCGGCATCCGCGACCAGCGTCACCGGGCTCACCTTGGCAATCGCCTCGAGCCAGCTGGGCAACGTGGCGAGGGGGACGAAGATCGAGCTCGCAAAGACCAGCGGGAAGGTCACGACGAAGACGGCCGACTGCGCAGCCTCTGCGCCGCGGACCGTGAGCGCGACGAAGGCAAAGATCCAGCTGAGCGCGAAGCCGAAGAGCGCAACGACCGCAATGCAGCCCAGCGCGCCTCCCAGGCCCCCCTCGAACCGGAAGCCGACGATGTAGCCGACGACGATCATCAGCAGGATGATCAGGATGTTGCGCACCAGGTCCGCAGCGGTTCTCCCGATGAGGACGGCCGACCGTGCCATCGGCATGGAGCGAAAGCGGTCGATCACCCCCCGCTGTAGGTCCTGGGAGAGCCCGACGGAGGTCTGAGTCGCCCGGAAGACCACCGACTGGACGAAAATCCCCGGCAACAGGAAGTCGACGTAGGAGACGCCGGCCGGCAGGGAGCCCTGGATCGCGCCGCCGAAGACGTAAACGAACAGCAGCACGAACATGACCGGCTGGATGGTCGAGAAGAGGAGCAGGCCGGGCTCCCGGATGAAGTGGCGCAGGTTGCGGACGGTGACGACGACCGCATCCGTGACGCTGCTGCGAATGGCCGCGAGCGATGGGACGCGCAAGTGCGGTCGGGGAACGTGCAACGCACCGGCCCCATCGACCGCGGCTTCCGCGGGCCGGTCGCCGTCCTCCCCGGGAGGCGCCCCCGTGAGCTGTAGGAAGACGTCGTCGAGGGTCGGCCCCCGGAGCCCGATGTCGCTGACCCGGATCCCCTCACGGCGTAGCTCCGCGGCGGCGTCCTCGATCAGCTCGAGGCCGTCCCGTGGGGCGGGCATCGTCAGCCGGTCCGGACGCTCGTCCGGCTCGGGATCTCCACAGCCCACCCGGGTGAGCGCCTCCTGGGCGAGCTCGCGCTGGGCCACGTCCGCAAGCTCGACCTCGATGATCTGACCGCCGACCCTTTCCTTGAGCTCGTTTCCCGTGCCCGCCGCAATCACCCTGCCGTGGTCGATCACCGCGATCCGCTCGGCGAGTTGATCGGCCTCCTCCAGGTACTGAGTGGTCAAGAGCAGCGTCGTGCCCCCGCGCTGGAGGTCCCGGATCGCAGCCCAGATCTGGTTGCGGCTGCGCGGGTCGAGCCCGGTGGTCGGCTCGTCGAGGAAGAGGATCCGGGGTTGCGTCAGCAGGCTCGAGCACAGGTCGAGCCGCCGTCGCATCCCACCGGAGTAGGTCCGGGCCGGGCGATCGGCCGCATCGGCGAGATCGAAGTCGCGGAGCAGCCGATCGGCGCGTTCGGCCGCCTCATCCCGGGAGAGGTCGAAGAGTCGCCCGAACATCTCGAGGTTCTCACGCCCGGTCAGCAGCTCGTCGACGGCCGCGAACTGGCCGGTCAGAGCGATCTCCTCGCGGATGGCCGCCGGCTCCCGTGCGACGTCGCGGCCGAGGATCTCGGCGCGGCCCGAGTCCGGCGCGACGAGCGTGGAGAGGATCCGGACCAGGGTGGTCTTGCCCGCGCCGTTGGGGCCGAGCAGCCCGAAGACGCTCCCTTC
>DASTAI010000385.1:0-2276 GCA_035712865.1 Solirubrobacterales bacterium | reverse complement strand
GACGAGGCGCCTCTCGCGCATCATCCTGTGCTCGACGTACTCGTAGAGCTTCGCCGAGGGGTCGGTGATCCAGGGCCCGTGCCCCGGGCAGATCAGCCGAAGCGGCTCGGCCCGCAACCGCTCCAGCGAGTCCATGTAGGCGGCGAGCGAGCCGCCGTCCGGCGGGACGAAGGTGGACCCCTCGCCGAGGACGAGGTCGCCGCTGAAGCAGACCCCGCCTGCGCCCAGGAGGCAGACGTGGTCGGGCGCGTGGCCGGGCGTGGCGAGTGCGCGCAGGCCGCCGTGCTCCTCTCCGTCGGCGGGCGCGATCACCTGCGCCTCCAGAACGGGCGCTCCCTCCGAGTGGTCCCCGTGGGAATGCGTGAGCAGCACATCGCCGATGCCGCCCCGCTCGGCGGCGGCCGCCCGCACCGCCTCGATGTGCTCCTCTTCCGCCGGGCCCGGGTCGATGACGACGCAGGGGCCCTCGCCGTAGAGGTAGGTGTTGGTCCCGGCCAGGGTCATCGGGCCGGGGTTCGGCGCGGTCAGCCGCAGCACCTCCGGGTGCCCCGGCGCGGCGTCGGCTACCTGCCCAGCTCCTTCGCGATCTTCTCGCGCGCGTCCTCGGGCTCGAGCACCACGAGGTCCCCGGCGCCGCGCGAGATCTCACGCTCGAGGAACTCGATGCTCGCGTACGGGAGGTCGATCACGATCGCGCCGTCCGCAAGCTCCTCGACGACGATGCGCTCCTCCTTCTCGCGGCGCGCGCGATCCGGGGAGACCCAGACCCGGGCGCGGTCGGGAGTGTCCATCTCGCCGCCGGCCATCCATTCCTGGATCCCGAGCTGGTCCTGGATCTCCGGGCGCGGCTCGAAGGCCTCCGAGCTGATCTTCGCCTCCTTGATCCGGTCGAGCTTGAAGTGCCGGACGTCCTCCCGGCCGAGGTCGAAGGAGGCGACGTACCAGCCCTCCTTCCCGTTCTGGAGGCGGTAGGGCTCGATGCTGCGCTTGGACTCCTGGTCCTCGTTCGGCTTGTAGTACCTGATCTCGAGCAGCCGCTGACCGTCGATCGCGCGGTTGACGATGGCGGCGACCTCGCTGTCGCCGCCGTCCTCGACGTTCGCGATCTGCAGGCCCTCTTCGGACGGGTCGTGCCCGAGCGCCCCGACGATCTTCTCGCGGGCCGTCTGCAGGGTCCCCTGGGGCAGGTGGTCTCCGACAAGGTCGATCGCGGCGATCAGCGCCTTCGCCTCGAGCGGAAGCAGCCGGGCGGGCCGGGCGAAGTTGTCGCCGTACGGCTCGGAGTCCACCTCGATCTCGTCGCCCTGGATCTCCGCATAGAGGACGTAGGTGCCCCCGCCGAAGTTGACGACGTTGAGCACCTCGATGTCCTCGACCAGCTCCTCGGCCGTGAGCTCCAGACGGTCGCGCACCTCGGCGACCTTGAGCCGCTCCCCGTCCTTGGCGGCGTCGATCAGGAGCCCGGCGAGCGTGACCAGCCGGGCGAAGCGCTCCGGCCGGATCGCCCCCTCGCCGCGACCATTCGAGCGCGGGCGGCGGGAGGTGGCTGCGCGGAGGGGCCGGTCCACAGTCTTCGCCGGCTCGAACCCGTTCGCGTGGCGGTCCCGGAGCAGATCCTGGCGCTGCTCCCACTCCTCGCGCAGCTCCGCCGGCTCCAGCACCTGCGCGTGCTGGCGCCACTGCATGACCCAGGAGATCAGCTCGCGGGGCGTCGCGTACTCCGTTTCGAAGATGCGGCCGCGCCCGCTGGCGCCGTCGGACTTCTTCGCCGGCCGGAAGGCGCCATAGTGGCCGTAGTCACGCTCGGCGAGCCAGGCGACGCGGTCGGAGAGGAAGATCTTCGCGGTCCCCAGGATGTCGCCCATCTGCCAGTCGGCGCGCCGGGCGTAGTCGCGGCGGTCGTAGTCCTCCGGCGGGGAGAAGTCGTGCTCGGCCTTGGAGGCGTAGCCGACCTTGCCCTGGATGCGCGAGAGCCGGAAGATCCGGATGTCGTCGCGCTCGTGCGAGTAGCCGATCAGATAGAACTGCCCCGCGCGGTAGACGAGGTGGTAGGGGTCCACCTTCCGCTTGCCGGTGTCGTCCCGCTCCATCGTGTAGTAGGTGAACTCGATCGTCTTGCGCCGGGAGATCGCGGTTTCGATCTTGGAGAGTCGCTGCGAGAGGTCGCGGCTTCCGGCCGAGGCGGTGATCGCGATGTCCACCGGAGCCCGCTCCTCGCTGAGCGGGTTCGGATGGCCCCAGGCGACCTGCTGCAGGGCAAGCCGCAACGGCTCCGC
>DASTAI010000384.1:0-2497 GCA_035712865.1 Solirubrobacterales bacterium | reverse complement strand
GACATAGGGCTCCGCGGCGGGCCGGCCCATCAGGCAGTCCTGCCAGGCACGCTCCAAGTAGTCGATCGAGGGGCAGAGATTGACGCCAGTCGTGTGAAGCATCCGGTGCTGCTCCTCCGTGACCCCCTCGTAGCGAGGCGGCTCGGAGAGCACCATGTTGATCTTCACCGACCCACCGCGGGTGCGGTAGCGGCGCACGTCCTCGGCGACCTCGGAGGGGAAGTTCTTCCCACCGGCGAGGTCGAGGATCGTCGTCCTCGGGTGGGCACCCGAGGCGACGACCGGCGCACGGATCTCCTCCCCGCTCGCCAGCGTCACCCCCGTGACCTGTTCGCCGCGGATGTCGATCGACGCCACCTCGGCGTCGGTCCGGATGGTCGCCCCAGCGGCCTCGGCCGACCGCGCGATCGCCTGGCTGATCGACCCCATTCCCCCCATCACCTGCCCCCAGACGCCCGGCATGCCGTCGAGTTCGCCGAGCGCGTGGTGCAGGAGGTTGTAGGCCGTCCCGGGGGTCCGCGGCCCTGCCCAGACGCCCACGACGCCGGTCGATGCGATCGATCCCTTCAGCCCGTCGTGCTCGAACCAGTCGTCGAGGAGGTCGCCGACCGACATGGTGAAGATCCGGACCAGGTCGTGGACGTCCCGCTTGGACAGGCCGGCGCCCCGGGCAGCCTCCCGCAGCACCGCAGCGACGTCGAGTGGATGGCGCGAGCCCAGCGCCGGCGGCTCCCGCAGGAGCATCGGTCGCAGGAACTCGGCGGCACGCTCGAGCAGGTCCTCGAAAGCGGCGTAGACCTCGCCGTCCTTAGGCGAGTGGACGGCGACCGATGCGGCTGTCTGCTCCGGCTCGTTGAAGAAGAAGATCGGCCCGTCGGGCGTCATCGCAGCGTAGGCCGGATCCAGCGGGACCGCCCGATAGCCGAACTCGTGCAGGCGCAGATCGGAGACGACCTTCGGCTGGAGCATCGAGACGACGTAAGAGGCCCGCGAGACCCGGGCGCCCGGCCAGACCTCCTCGGTCACGCATGCGCCGCCAAGTATCGGGCGCCGCTCCAGGACGACGACATCCAGTCCGGCGCGGGCGAGATAAGCGGCCGCGGTGAGACCGTTGTGCCCCCCGCCGACGACGATCGCGTCGTAGCTGGCCGGCGGAGGCCCGGGGATCGCCGGTGCGTCTGGAGCGGGAGTGCCGGTCGCCGCCTCGATGGAGGGACCCTAACAGATTGTTGATCTTGTAGTCAATTTCACAAACCCCGTGCCACCGCGTCGACGGCGACGCAGCCATGGCGGTGTACGACGACCGGGTTGAGCTCGATCAGGCGCAGTCCGCGGTCGAGCAGGAGGCCCCCCAGGCGGGCGGTGAGATCTGCCGCGGCGTCGATGTCCAATGGCTCACCACCTCTGCCGCCGGTGAGGAGATCCGCCCCCCGCAGCGAGCGAATCGCCTCGGCGACCCGGGCCGCATCCGCCGGCAGGGGAATGACGGCGACGTCCCCGAGCGCCTCTGTCCAGACGCCGCCGAGCCCGACGGTGACAACGGGCACGACGGCATCCGCCCGCGCCGACACCAACAGCTCGAGCCCTGGGTCGGCCATCCGCTCAACCAGGAGGCGCGCTGCGCCGGCCTCCGGAAGGGCGGTCAGGCGATCGCGGGCGTGCAGCAGCTCCGCCTCCCCCGCGACGTCGAGAGCGAGCGCCCCGATATCGCTCTTGTGCCGCACTTCAGGGCCGGAGAGCTTCAGAGCCACCGGCCAGCCGAGCTGTTGCGCGGCGGCGACGCAGCCCGTCTGGTCGCGGGGGTCGAGCTCGATCCCCTCGGGAACCGGAAGCCCGCCCTCCCGGAGCAGTTGCTTCGCCGCCGCCTCCCCCAGCCAAGCGCCGCCCGCTCCGTTCGAGCCGGCGCGCGCAAGCGCGGCCGCGCCGGCGATCGCCCGAAGCCGAGCCGGATCGCCCGCCGGACGTCGCATTGCCCGCACACAGGTCAACGCGGTGGCGAGGCCGGCGACGGCCGGAATCCCGCGAGCGGCGAGCTCACGAGCGGCGGCATCGTCCACCAGGTCCGGCAGCGTCGAGGCGATCAGCGCGGCCGCTTCGCAGCGCGCGGCGCCATCGGCGAGCCCGGTCCGGACCGCGCGCCACTCATCCTCGTGCTCGGGGCGGAGCCCGGCCGGGTGGTCGTACAGCAGGAGGAGCTGCTCGACGGCCGGGTCGGAGCCCACCGTCTCGACGATCGACGCGAGCAGCTCGCTCTCGCCCCAGATCAGCGATGTGTAGTCGAGCGGGTTGCCGGGCGTCGCCGTGTCCGGGAGAAGCTCTGCGAGTCTCCGCCCCGTCTCGTCTCCCAGCGGCGGCAGATCGATTCCCTGTTCCTCCGCGAGATCGGCGGCGATGCCCGAGTCCCCTCCCGAGCAGGTGAGGACGGCGAGACCGCCTCGCCTTGCGGGCCGCGCCCGCGGCTCGGCGAGCACGCGCGCGACCTCGAGCAGCTCGTGCG
>DASTAI010000383.1:0-4360 GCA_035712865.1 Solirubrobacterales bacterium | reverse complement strand
CTCGACCCCGCTGCTGGTCGTCGAGGACGACGGTTGATGGCTGCTGTCTGGGCGGCTCTGCGCCCGTCTGGCGCCGCCGCCGCTTGCGGCGCTGTCGCTTCGTCGGCATCTAGCGCACTAGATCAGGGGGCCGGGGCCCCTCGGCTAACGGACAACCGGAGGAGATCTTGACCCGCCACCAGCCCATCAGCATGCCCAGGGGGCCCCACCGCGGCTTGACGTGCCAGTTCTTGCAGCCCGGTTGGCCGATGTCCTCGTTGCAGACCCGGACCCACTGGTGCGAAGCGGGGTCAGCGATCATGCGCTCGATCAGCTCGCGGTTGCTCTGCTCGACCACGGCGTGCCGGTGCAGGTCCTCCCGCACCTCCTGGATCCGGGCGGCGAGGCCGTCGCGGATCTGCTCGAGCTCATCGACGGACAACAGCCGTGGGCCGCCGACGCCGCTGACGGCGAACTCGATCCCCTTGCGGGGAAAGGCCGACCCGAAGAGCCTGGCGAGAGCGAGCTCCATCGCGGCGATCTGGCGGCGCAGGTCGGCGCGCGCTTCCCGCTGGTCGTGCCGGTAGAGCGCGGTGTCGAGGCCCTCCGGGGGCCACCACGAATCCTCGGCTTCGCCTGCGGCGCGCCCTCGCACCTGCAGGTCCTCCTGCGGGATTTCGCTGACTTCTTCGAGCAGCTGCTCGGGCATGAAGCTGAGCCTCCTCTACGAGTGTCCGAATTCTATGCCCGCAGGGCGCTGCTCGCCACCCATATTGCCTCCTCGAGCGCGATATCGGGTACGCCGCGAACCCCGATCGCGGCCAGGAGCACGCGCCTGGTCCCGCGCCCGACGCCGCGGCCATCGGCGGTCCTGTCGAAGATGATCCCGAGCGGACGGCTCTCGTCCGCGACCACGATCGTTCCCTCCGGAAGCGGCGAGACGCGGCCTTCGAAGCCCTCTCCCTCGGCGGAGAGGCGAAGTCCGATCCTCCCCTCGACCCGGTCCGCGTCGAAGGCGCGGAGCGCGACCCCCACCTCGACCATGCCGATCGTCAGGGAGTCATGGACGCGGTCCCGGCTCTTGAAGCTGCCGTCGTGGATGCGTTCGAAGATCAGCTGCTCGACCGGCGTCCGCGTCGTATCGGGATCGAGCCCGATGTGGCGGAAGAAGACGCGGTAGGCCCAGGGGATCGGCTGCTGGCGGAGCTGGATCGCCTGGGCCCCGCCGATCCGGTCGCTCAGGGTTCGTAGCCGCTCCCGCAGCGCCTCCGGGCTGCGGCCGGCCCTGGCGTCGAGCGTCGTGGAGACGATCGAGAGCCCCGGGAACTCCTCAGCGAGAGCCGGCTCCACCCAGCCGGGCTCCGGCGCCACCTCGGAGTCATCGGGCAGCCGTTCCATCAGCGGAGGGTCTCATCCCTTTGCCTGGTGGCGGCGAGCAGGGCATCGACGTTCGCGAAGAACCTCTGCTGGTCCAGCTGCCCGATCGAGGTGTGCTGAAGGATTCCTCCGGGATAGGCGTAGACGAAGGTCGGGCAACCGCCGACCCGGTAGAGGTTGGAGAGCGCCCCGTCGCGGTCGAGGCCGACGGGATGGGTCCAGTGCCGTTGCGCGATCAGCTTGCGCACCTCGGAGTCAGAGTCACGCACGTCGATCGCGAGGAAGTTCACCCGCGGGGAGTAGCGCCGGTACGCCTGCTCGAAGACGTCCTCCTGGTTCTCGCAGTCACCGCCACGCGTGAACCAGAACGAGAGCACCAGCGGTCTGTCGAACAGGTCGCAGACCCGGATCGCTCCGGGAACATCGACCTTGCAGGCCGGCGCCCGGCTGTCGCTCGAGGGACATGGGATCCGGGAGGCGTCGCAGTCGTCCTGGGCGATGTTTGCGTCGCCCGATGCCCCGGAGCGAGCGTCCGGCACGGCGAACTGAGCCAATGGCAGATCCCCCTCGTCGTGGGCCCCCAGGACTCCCTTGTTCTTGGTCGAGATCAGGTTCACGGCGGCAACGGCGATCAGCGCGACGAAGGCCAAGCCGACGATCAGGGAGTAGATTCGCGGGCGGTTCACCGAGTCGATTCGCCGGCCGCCAGCGGCGCCGGGCGGGCTCGCCAGGGGAGCCGGAAGCCCTCCTCGGACCAGACGACCGCCGCCGGGAGCACGAGCAGCACGCCCGCCAGGGCGACGATGAGGTCGGCGACGGTGACCAGGCCGAAGTCGCGAAGCACCGGCGCCACCGAGATCAGGCCGATGTCGTCGAGGAGCGGCAGTCCGGCGATCGCGAGCACCGCGAAGCCGGCGATCGCGGTGATGCCCGAGGCCAGCACCGCGGCACCCGTACGCAGGTAGGTGCGCCTCAGTGACTCGCCGACAGAGAGGCCGCCGCGGCGCTCACTCGCGTAGCGCGCGGAGAGGATCACGCTGAACTCCGTCGCGATCGCGATCACCAGGGCGCCGAGCGTGGCCGACATCGGGTTGAGCGAGACGCCGAGCGCCGCGACCACCAGGCCCGACCACCCGGTCGCCATCAGGACGGGAATGAGCGGGATGACCGCCCGACGGACCGAGCGGTAGATCGCCGCCAGGACGAGGCCGACGGCCAGAAGTCCCGCGAGGGGGAGCCACCAGCGGCTGTGGGAGAGGTCAGTGTTCGCCTCGGCGGCGAGGACCGGCAGTCCGGCGAGCTCGACGGTGGTGCCCTCGGGCGGCGACGGGCCCCCCGGGGGATCGATCTGGGCCCGGATGTCGTTGATCAGATCCTGCTGGTCGGTGAGCGGCTGGACGCGGATGCCGAAGGCGACGTCCGCCGTGTCTCCGATCGGCGTGCCGCCCGACGGACTGCACTCGCCCTGATGGCTGATCACGATCTGGGAGATGAAACAGGGCAGTGCCTGGACCAGGGCGCGCACGTCGCCCGTGCTCTGGTTCGAGGCGGTGCTGGAGGACCCCGAGGAGGTCCCCCCGAAGAAGTCGGTCAGGGACAGGGCGGGACAGATCTGCGCGTCGGCGCAGCTCCCGGCCGCTCCCGAGAAGCCATGTCGCTGCAGAACTCTCTGCTGGAAGCTCTCGGCCCACGAGATCACCGCCGGATCGGTCGGGTCCGGTGCCCGGATGGTCACGTTGACGTCGCCCGAGATCCCGGTCTCGTCCTCGAGCTCGTTCAGATCGTTCAGCTCCTTCAGGTTCGACGGCGCGAGATCGCGGATGTCGGTCTCGACTCCGGTGCCGGCGGCCGCAACCCAGCCGCAGACGGCGAGCAGAAGGCCGGCCGTGAGGACGCGCCGTGGGCTCGCGATCGCCAGCGCGACCGCGGCGACCCCCGCCTTCTGCAGTCGTGCCGCCGCGCCCGCGGTGTGTCTGGTGGCCGGGGGCTCAGGGCCCGCCGGGCCGGCTCCCCGCCAGGCCGAGAGACCGAGCGCCGCCAGCCCGGCGGTCAGCGCCACCAGGAAAGCAAGTGCGATGCCGATCACCAGCAGCAAACCGAAGGAGCGCACCAGCGGGCTCGGTGAGAGGACGAAGACCCCGAAGCCGGCGATCGTGGCCAAGCACGCGGCGCCGATCACCGGGCCGCCACCCGACGCCGCGGCCGCCACGGCCCGTCCCGGCGGCGCCCCCTCGGCCCGGGACTCGTTGAAGCGCGCCTGGAACTGGATCGCGTAGTCGACCGCCAGGCCAACCAGCACCGGAAGCATCGCGATCGCGCCGACGGTGAGCGAGCCGCCGAAGAGCGCGACCAGGCCCAGGGTCAGCGCACCGGCTGAGATCGCCACCCCCAGCGGCAGCAGGCGCAGCGGCTTGGGCAGGATCAGAAGCAGGGTGAGGGCCATCACCAGGGCGGCGACCCCGAGCAACAGCAGGGTCTGGCTGCGAAGCTCGCGCGCCCCCGCGTCGACGACCACCGGCGCGCCGGTGACCACGTAGCTGCCGTCGCTCAGCTTGAAGCGGGGATCCTGGACCGCCTCCTTGAAGAGGCCGATCGCCTCGTGGCGCTCCGCGTCGCTCATGTCGGGGCGGAGCCGGACGATGATCTGGGCCGCGTTGCGGTTCGGGAAGAGGTAGCCGAAGCGCTCCTTGGGGGTGCCCGCCGGCTTGGACTGGTCGAAGACGACTCTGCTGACGAAGTTCGGGTCGTCGAGGCGCGGCAGCGAGGTGATCCCGTACTGGAGGGCGACCTGGATGAGGCCGTTCTGGAACTCGCCGAGCACCTGCTGCGCCGCTGCGTTCGCGGCCTGCTGCTGCTCGGCGGCGGATGCACCGCGTTTCGCGGCCGCCCTCCGAGCCTGCTCGGCGGCCACCCTCGCCTGCTGGGTCGCGCCGCCGATCTGGCCCTGCAGCGCCTGCTGGATACCCGCGACGCTGAGATAGAGGAAGGTGGCCGGGCCGAAGAC
>DASTAI010000382.1:0-3407 GCA_035712865.1 Solirubrobacterales bacterium | reverse complement strand
GAATGGCACACCGAGTACCGCCGCCGCCACGCGGATGTCCTGGTGATCGGCGGCGGCATCGCCGGCATGGCCGCCGCGCTGCGAGCGGCCGAGTTGGGTGCCGACGTCGTCCTCGTCGATGACGGCCCTGAGCTCGGCGGTGTGGCGCTCGCCGACGACTCGGCCGGCGCCGCCGAGGAGCTTGCCGAGAGGGTTCGCGCCGCCGAGGTGGAGGTTCTCGCGCCGGCGGCCGCGCTGGGCTGGTTCGACGGGCTCGTCCCCGTCTGGTGTGGCAGCACCCTGCACCAGATCCGGGCCGGCGCCTACATCACGGCGACCGGCTCGATCGAGCAGCCGCTGATGTTCGAGGGCAACGACCTGCCGGGGGTGATGCTGTGCTCGGGCGCCGAGCGGCTCGCGTCGCTCTACGGCGTCCGGCCGGGCCGGCGTGCGGTGGTCGCGACCACGACCGACCGGGGACTGGAGTCGGCGCTCGCTCTGCACGGCCACGGCGTTGCCATCGCAGCGGTGGCGGACGCGCGCCCGGATGGGGCCGACAAGGACCTGGTGAAGCGATTGGAGCGAGAGGGAGTAGAGCTGCTGCGCGGGACCGTGCTCGTCCGGGCATTCGGCCGGAAGAAGGTGAAGGGCGCCGTGGTGGCGACCCTCGGGGGCGACGGCCGACTCGACTCCGCGACCGACCGGGGGATCGACTGCGATCTGGTGGCGGTCTCGGGGGGCAGGGTCCCATCGGGGTCGCTGCTCCTCCAGGCCGGGGCCAAGGCGCAGTGGGATGCGGACGTCGGCGCCTACGTGCCGGGGGAGACCCCACCCGGCGTCTACCCCGCCGGGGATGTCGCCCGCCACAGCTCGCCCGCAGATGCCGAGGCATCGGGGCTGATCGCCGGCTCCGAGGCCGCCCTGTCGGTCGGGTACGGCGACGAAGGGGTCGCCGCTGAGCTGGCCGAGGCTCGCCAGAGTCTCGGTCGTGGGGACGGCGGAGTGAGGGCCGAACCACCGGCCGCCGCCCACGCGAGCGGTGGCCACGGCAAGTGCTTCGCCTGCCTCTGTGAGGACGTGACCACCGACGACATCGACTTCTCGATCGACGAGGGATTCGACTCCCTGGAGCTGCTGAAGCGGTACACGACGGTGACGATGGGCCCGTGCCAGGGCCGCATGTGCCAGCTGGCGTCGATCCGCAAGATGGCCGAGCACACGGGGCAGCCCATCGAGGAGGTCGGCCTGACGACGGCGCGCCCACCCTGGTCGAGCGTGCCCATGGGCGTGATGGCGGGGCGGCCTTTCGAGCCCGCGAAACGCTCCGCCGTCCACGGCCGGCACCGGGAGCTGGGGGGCGACGTGCTCTGGGCCGGCGACTGGCGACGGCCCTACGACTACGGGGATCCGAAGGGCGAGACGATGGCGGTGCACGACGGCGCCGGCCTGATCGACGTCTCGACCCTCGGCAAGTTGATCGTGCGCGGCCCCGAAGCTGGACGGTTCCTCAACCTCCTCTACCCCAACCGCTTCGACAACCTGAAGCCCGGGCGCATCCGCTACGGAGTCCTCGGCGACGACGCCGGGCGCATCTCCGACGACGGGACGATCTGCCGCCTCGACGATCTGTCGTACTACGTGACCACGACCTCGAGCGGCGCCGACGCGGTCGAGGCCTGGTTCGCCTGGTGGCTCGCAGAGTGGGACCTCGACGTCCACCTCACCGACGTCAGCCAGGGCCTGTCGGCGTTCAACCTCGCGGGACCTCAGTCCCGGGAGATCCTCTCCGGCCTCACCGAGCTCGACTGCTCGAACGAGGGGTTCGCCTATCTGGACGGGAAGCGCGCCCACGTGGCGGGAATCCCGTGCCTGCTGCTGCGCATCGGCTTCGTGGGGGAGCTCGGCTACGAGCTCCACTGCCCGGGCTCCCTCGCCGAGGACCTCTGGGACGCGCTGATGGAGGCTGGCGCGCCACACGGGATCAGGCCGTTCGGCCTGGAGCCTCAGCGGGTGCTGCGCCTGCAGAAGATGCACATCCTCGTCGGGCAGGACACCGACGCCGAATCCAATCCCCTCGAGGCGGCGATGCCCTGGATCGTCAAGCTCGACAAGGACGAGGACTTCATCGGTCGCTGGGCCCTGGAGAACGTCCAGGAGCGAGGGGACGAGAACCGGCTGGTCGGCTTCACGATGACCAACGGCGCGGTGCCGATCGAGGGCGCGGCCGTGGTCGGCGCCGGGGATCAGCCGGTCGGTCGCGTCACCTCGTCGCGCTTCTCGCCCAAGCTCGAGAAGACGATCGGCATGGCGTGGGTACCGGCGGCGCTGGCCGAGGACGGCACGGAGATCACGCTCGCCGACAACGGCCGGCGGCTGACGGCGCTGGTGCAGACGGCTCCGTTCTACGACCCCGACCAGGAGCGGTTGCGCGGATGAGCTTCGAGTTCCTCGCCCCCGACGCCTCCCAACCCGCCAATGGGGTGGCTCCGGCGCGTCGCAGCCCGATCGAGTGGGCGCTCCGCGACCAGGGCGCGAAATTCACCGAGCGCGCCGGGTGGCGGGTGGTCACCGATTACGGCAACACCTCTGCCGAGCTGGCCGCGTGCCGCGAGTCCGTCGGTGTGGCCGATGTCTCCCACCTCGGGAAGCTCGAGCTGCAGGCGGAGCCAGGGATCGTCTCCTCGATCGTCGCGGAGCTCACCGGGGGCGGCACGGTCGCGCTCGGGAAGGCGAGTCTTCATGAGGGGGTCTGGTGGTGTCCGATGACGATGGGCCGAGTTCTGGCCCTGAGCCCGCCTGAGAAGACGGCAGAGGTGCGCGACCTCCTGGAGACCGCCGCCTCTGCCGCTGACTTCGCGTCGGTCCTCGAGATGACCTCGTCATACGGGTCGAACGTCTTGGCCGGCCCCCTCTCCCGCGAGACGTTCGCCAGGACCATGGCCCTGGACCTGCGCCCGGACCACTTCGCGGTCGGGGACTTCGCCCCGGTGTCGATTGCGCGGACGCCCGGGATGGTCCTGCGGCAGGGGCACGACCTCTACCTCCATCTCTTCGGGGCGGGGTTCGCCGACTACGTCTGGACGGTCTTCGTCGACGCGGCGATGCACCTGGGAGGCCGCGCCATCGGCGCCGCCGCCGTCGATGCCGTGGCCAGCGCCGGAGAGGCCGTCCATGCGTGACCTGTTCCGAAAGCGCCGCATGTGGCGCCGGACGCCGGACCTGAAGGACCGCTACGACGTCGTCATCATCGGCGGCGGCTCGCACGGCCTGTCCCTCGCCTACTACCTGGCTCGCGATCACGGGATCACCGACGTCTGCGTGCTCGAGCAGGGCTACATCGGGTCGGGCGCCGCCGGGCGCAACACGACGATCCTGCGCTCGAACTACAAGACGCTGGAGGGCGCCCGCTTCTACGACGCCTCCGTGCA
>DASTAI010000381.1:0-3197 GCA_035712865.1 Solirubrobacterales bacterium | reverse complement strand
CCGCTCGTTCGGCACGACGATCATCGTGTCGACCTCCTTGCCGAGCGCGGCGATGCCCTCGTCGGCCTGTGCGGCGCGGCGCGCGCCCTCGAAGGCGAAAGGCTTGGTGACCGCGGCGACCGTGAGCGCGCCGATGTCGCGCGCCAGCTTGGCGACGACCGGCGCCGCGCCGGTCCCGGTGCCGCCGCCGGCGCCGGAAGCCAGGAAGACCATGTCGGACCCCTTGAGCAGATCCTTGATCTGATCCTGCTCGTCGAAGGCGGCCTGGTAGCCGACCCGTGGGTCCGAGCCCGCGCCCAGGCCTCGGGTCATCTCCCCGCCGATGTGCAGGGTGGTGTCCGCGCGCGAGGTCTGCAGTGACTGAAGGTCGGTGTTGATCGCGACGAACTCGACGCCCGGCAGCTCCGCCTCGACCATCCGGTTGACGGCGTTGACGCCGGCACCGCCGACGCCGACGACGCGCAGGACGGCCTGGTGCGTCCGCGGCACGATGGGCTGGCGGGTCGCAGGGCCTTCCATCGAGGGCTCGTGGCGGCCGTAGCGTGGGCGCACCTCGAGTCCCGGGCCGCCCATGAGGCGCTCGAGGCCCTCGTGATGGATCTCGATCTCGGCCTCGGCCACCGGCTCCGGCGGCTCCGGCACCGGCTCGGGTCCCGGGAGCGGCTCGGGTACGGGGTCGGGAGTGGGCTCGGGAACGGGTTCGGGCGTAGGCTCGGGAACCGGTTCCGGGACCGGGGTCTCCTGCACTGGCTCCTCGACCGCCACGCCGCCGCCCTCGTTGGCGGTGACCTTGATCTCCTCCGGCGCGACAGACTCCTCCGTCGATCGGAAGAGATCGGCGAGGGGGCCCTCGCGCATGCTGGCGCGCTTCTTACTCCGAGCCATGGGTGAGAACCTCCTTGGCGAGCTCGCGGTAGGCGCCCGCGGCCTTGCCGTTCGGGTCGTACTTGATGACGGAGCTGCCGCGGACGGGCGCCTCGGCGATCTTGATCGCCTTGCGGATCCGCGACTTGAAGACGAGGTCGCCGAAGTTCTCCTCGAGGATCTCCACCGCCTCCTTGGCGTGGACGGTCCGCGAGTCCAGCATCGTCGGCAGAATCCCCTCGATCTCGACGCCGGGGTTGAGGTTCTCCCGGATCATCTGAAGGGTGTTCTGAAGCTGAACCAGGCCGCGCATCGAGAGGTACTCGCACTGGACCGGGACGATCACCTTGTCGGCGGCGGTGAGCGCGTTCACAGTCAGCAGCCCGAGGCTCGGCGGGGTGTCGATGCAGATGAAGTCGTATTCGTCCTTGACGGCGTCGAGCGCCTTCTGCAGCGAGCGCTCGCGGCCGATCTGCGTGCTCATCGCGATCTCCGCGCCGGCCAGGTCGATCGAGGCAACGGCGACGTCGATCTCGCGCTCGACGATCACCTCCTTGATCGGGATGTGGTGGACGAGCACGTCGAACATGCTGCGCTCGACCTTGTCGGGGTCGATGCCCTGGGACATGGTCAGGTTGCCCTGCGGGTCCATGTCGACGGCCATCACCCGATGTCCGGACTCCTTGAACGCGACCGCGAGGTTGAGAGCGGTCGTCGTCTTGGCCACGCCGCCCTTCTGGTTCGCAAACGCGATCACCTTGGCGGGGCCGTCGTTCTTGGGCTGGTCGGGGTTGCTCTTGGCCTCGGCCTTGGGCTCGTCCCCGACCTCAGCCTCCCGCTTGCCGGCCTCTTCCTCGACCTCGCTCCCGGTGCCTGACTGGGCGTCGTCGTCAGCCGACTCCGCCTCGTCCTGCCGCTCGGGCTTGGGACCGAGGAGATCCTCCGGTCGCAGTCGACCGCTCTCCGCCGCCTCTTCGGCAGCGTCCTTGTTCTTGAAGATTCCCATCGCTTGCGGCTATTTCGCACATGAGGGCCGGTTTCCTTCTCCGAGATGGGCAAGTCCGCGCCCATGCACGTCTGGATTCGCGCCTGGCCTTCGCATCTCGGAGTCCTCGGGCTTGCCCTTGCCGCCAGCAAGGGCTTCGCCCTGCGTCCGCCGATCTGCTCGACCCGGCCCGCCCCAGACGCACAGCGCCGCGGACTTGCCCATCTAAGTTGGAACAATCCGTCGCCATGCCCGAATTACTCGACAAGCGGCTGGTCTTCGTGACCGGCAAGGGCGGCGTCGGCAAGTCGACGATCTCGGTCGCCCTGGGCCTCGCCGCCTCCGCGCGGGGCAAGCGGACGATCGTCTGCGAGGTCGGCGGGCAGGAGACGGCCTCCCGTGTCTTCAGGCGTGCCGAGATCGGTTTTCACGAGGTCGAGGTCGCCGAGAACCTCTGGGCGATCTCGATCGACCCCGACCAGTCACTGCGCGAGTACCTGCTCCTCCAGCTCAAGGTCCGGGCGATGCGGGACATGCTGGTTCGTTCCCGAATCTTCAACTACCTGGCGGCGGCCACTCCCGGGCTCAAGGAGCTGGTCACGATCGGGAAGATCTGGGAGCTCGCCCAGCCGAACCGCAGAGTCAAAAAGGCGCAGGAGTACGACCTCGTGATCGTCGACGCGCCGGCGACCGGGCACGGGATCGGGTTCCTGCAGACGCCGCGCACCTTCGCCGGCATCGCTCGCGTCGGCCCGGTCCACAACCAGGCGACCGAGCTCGACCGCTTCATCACCGACCACGACACGACCGGCGTCGCGATCGTCTCGCTGCCGGAGGAGATGCCGGTGAACGAGTCGGCCTCCCTCGAGGATTCGCTCCGGGACGAGATCGGCATGGCCGTCGATCGCGTGTACATGAACGCGCTCTATCCCGAACGGTTCTCGGGCGGCGACACGGAGCAGCTCGAGGACGCGCTGGATCGCGCCGACGGAGCGGCACGCGCGGCCGTACGCGCCGCGCTCTCCGAGCACCGGCGCTGCCGCTCCCAGCGGGAGCAGCTTCAGCGCCTCAAGCAGGCGGTGACCTCGCCGGTGAAGACCCTGCCCTTCATCTTCAAACCGCAGCTCGATGTCGCCTCCCTGGAGCGCCTCGCCGGCGCGCTGGTCTGATGGCGACGATCACCGACATCGTCGAGGGCCGCGGGATCTGCATCTGCGCCGGCTCCGGGGGCGTGGGCAAGACCACCACCTCCGCCGCGCTCGCCGCCGGCCTTGCCATCCGGGGCAAGAAGGTGGCCGTGCTCACCATCGACCCCGCCAAACGGCTCGCCGACTCCCTCGGCCTCGAG
>DASTAI010000380.1:0-8762 GCA_035712865.1 Solirubrobacterales bacterium | reverse complement strand
AGGACATCCGATCGTCGGAGGACCCCCATGCGCTGGCGCTCGAGTTCGCGCACTCCGCCTACGGGCATGCCTGCCGCGTCTGTGCCTGGGACCCGGTGCTGGCGGGCAGCGGCGAGGGCCGGCCGCCGCCGATTCATTGAGACCGGTGTCCAATTTGCGCTCCTCCGTTCGTCCCAGCGGCGAACATCCACTCAAGGAGGAACCCAGATGAAGTACATGCTGCTGATCCAACAGCCGACCGACCCCGAGACCTGGAGCAAGCTCTCCGAGGAGGAGCAGAAGCAGGTCGCGGCCGACTATCAGGCGGTCAACGAGACTCCCGGTGTCACGCCCGGTGAGCGGCTGCAGCCCCCGGACTCGGCGACGACCGTCCGCGTGGAGGACGATAAGACTCTCACCACCGACGGGCCCTTCGTCTCGGTCAAGGAGGCACTGGGCGGCTGGCTCTTCTTCGAGGGAGAGAACCTCGACGCCGCCATCGAGCTGGCCTCGCGAATCCCGGCCGCCCGGATGGGCGGGGCGGTCGAGATCCGGCCGTTCTTCGGGAGCTAGGCCATCCTCGACCGGGTCTTCCGCGACGAGTGGGGGCGCGTCCTCGCCAACCTGATCGGCTTCCTCGGCGACTTCGACCTCGCCGAGGAGGCCGCCCAGGAGGCCTTCGCGATCGCGGCCGAGCGATGGCCCCGCGACGGGGTCCCGGACAACCCCCGCGCCTGGCTGGTGACGACGGGGCGCAACCGGGCGATCGACCGGATCCGCCGCAATCGAACACTCGCGGAGAAGACGAAGCTGCTCGAGGTGCCCGAGGCGGCGATGGATGAAGTGGAGGACACGGCGATTCCGGATGAGCGCCTCGAGCTGATCTTCACCTGCTGCCATCCGGCACTCGCCCTCGAGGCGCAGGTGGCGCTGACGCTACGGACGCTCGGCGGGCTGACCACCGAGGAGATCGCGACGGCGTTTCTCGTTCCCCGGGAGACGATGGCGAAGCGCCTGGTCCGGGCGAAGCGGAAGATCGAGGAGGCCGGCATTCCATTCCGTGTGCCACCGGCCCACCTGCTGCCGGACCGACTCGGGGCTGTCCTGGGAGTCGTCTATCTGATCTTCAACGAGGGCTACGGCGGCCGCAGCGAACTCTCGACAGAGGCGATCCGTCTCGGTCGGGCGCTCGCCGAGCTGATGCCCGACGAGCCGGAGGTCCACGGGCTGCTCGCCCTGATGCTCGCCAACGACGCTCGCCGAGACGCACGCTTCGCGGAGGGCGAGCTCGTCCTGCTCGCGGAGCAGGACCGATCCCTGTGGGACTTGGAGAGGATCCGGGAGGCAAAGGCTGTCGTCGATCGCGGGCTGGCCCTGGGGGGCCGGGGCCCCTACGTCCTCCAGGCGGCGATCGCCCTTCTTCACACCGATGATCCGCCGGGCTGGGCCGAGATCGCGGCGCTCTACGCCGAGCTCGGACGGCTCACCGACTCACCCGTGGTCGAGCTGAACCGTGCCGCGGCGATCGCGGAGGTGGGCGACGTCGAGGCCGCGCTGCGGATGGTCGACGGACTCGACCTCCCGGGTTACCGGTATCTGCACTCGACCCGCGCGGAGCTCCTCAGGCGGCTGAATCGACGTCAGGAGGCGAGGGACGAGTACGGCCGAGCGCTCGAGTTGTCGCACTCCGACCCCGAGCGGCGGTTCCTCGAGCGTCGTCTGGCCGAGCTGGCGGGCTGACCCTCAGGACGGGAGCGCGACCGCGGCCTCGGGGGTCGCGACCCGGAAGCTGAAGCTCTCCTCGAGATAGAGCTGGACCGAGTCCGCATCGTGGTTCTCGTAGCCGATCGAGAGGTCCTCTCCGGAGTCGAAGAGGAAGTCCCCGCCCCTGAGGCTCACCACGACGCCGCCGTTGACGCCGGGCGCCCAGACGATCGGGCCTCCGAGGATCTCCTGCAGGTGCTGCATCAGCGGATAGCCGCCGTGCTCGGCGGTCTCGAGCACGTGGGTGTGTCCCTCGGGGCTGAGCGCCAATCCGTAGGGGCCGCCGACACCGGCGTCCCGCAGCGCGTCCACCGACTTGGCGACATGGCGCGGGTAGACCTCGCAGTCTTCCCCGAGGTTGATCACATCATGCGGCGAAACCTCGGCGATCCCCTGGATCCCCGTGGCGCCGAGCCCGTGGAAAACGGCGGAGTTCTCCGCGATCGCGATCCGGCGGGCCGCGCCATCGAGGGTCTCGAGATCGACGTCCTGCGCGCCGCGGTCGGCGTCATCGAGCTGGGCGCGGCTGATCGCGAAGTGGGCTCGGAGCTCGACCAGCCCGAGGACGCGCCGCTGGCTGGCCGCGATGCCGTCACCGGGCGCCTCGCCGACCTCTTCGATGCGGCCCAGGTTGGTCGCGGAGTAATCCCAGCCATGCGGTCCGGAGAAGTCGACGAGCTTGCGGGCTGCGAGTGCCGGGGCGAGACGCTCGCGCGCCTCGTCGTCGAGGAGCTTCCAGCCGACATCGGTGACCGGGGCGTGCTCACGGAGGAGATGGCTCAAAGCGCGTCCTCCCGGAGGCCGCCGATCCCGAGGGACTCACTGCCGGCAAGGGGGGCACCCTTGGCGGCCTCTCCCTCGGTCGCCTCCTCCTCGGATTCCTCGCCGTGCTCGACGATGTCCCCCTCTGTGAACAGGATTCCCTGCGCGATCTCACGCCACAGCGGGAGCTTGCGAAAGAGGTACTCGAGGTTCATGGAGAAGTGCTTGAACTCCTCGCCCTCGGCGTCGAGCATGATCGCCCGGGCCTCCGGGTCTCGCTCGACGGAGAGGCGCTGCTCGTACCAGTCGATCGCTTCGGCCTCTTCGATCAGGTTCGCGGCAATCCGGGCGAAGGTCCGAGCCTCCTCTGGCAGATCGGAAGCCGGCTCGTGGTACTGATCGAATCCCACGGCCGCATGATCTCAAAGCTCGTCGCCGACGGTCGGCGGGAGCCCGTGGAGTACCCACCCGCCCGCGGTTCGACGCTCCACGATGCCTCGTTGCGCGAGCCGGCCGAGGGCGGTCGTGACGGACGGCCGACGCGCACCGACCAGCAGGCTGAGCGTCTCGTGGGTGAGGTGGATCGGCACGACCACCCCGCCCTCCTCACGGTGTCCCCAACGCTCGGCCAGATGCCAGAACAGGGCCACCAATCTGTCCTCCAGACCGCGGATGTTCTCGGTCGCGGCGTAGATCGCCAGGGATCGGGTGCGCAGCGTGAGCCGGTCGAGAAGGGCAGCGCTCAACTCGGGGCTGGCGCACAGACCTTCGGCGACTCGCCGATCCAAGATCGCCGCGCGAACGGGCTCCATCACCCGCCACTCGACGTCGCTGAAGGAGATCGGATCCGCGAGCCACGGCCTGATCAGGTCCCCGCGGCAGATCAGCTCGCCGCTGCGGGCGTTGTTGATGCCCGTCCGGCGGAGGATCAACCCGTCGAGCAGGAGGTAGCCGAGATGTCCGGGCTCTGGCTCCTTGCCGGGCGGCCGCCACTCGCCCGCTGGGAGCTCCGTCACCTCGGCCACCAGCTGCGGGCTCAGGGCGGTGACCGTGCCAGAGGGCAGGCTCCGCCCAAGGTCGGGATCCGCTTCCAGAAGTCTTGCCTTCATCGGGCGGTGCGCTCCGGTGGGCTACCTACCCCGAGAGCGCGACCGCCAGTCACCGCCGGGCCGCTCAGTAGCCGGTGAAGTGCCTCACCGCGAACCCCCTGGGGCGCCTCTTCGTCCAGCGCCAGCGCGGGCCGCTGCCGCCGCTGCCGTAGGAGGAGGTGTCGAACCGGAGCCCGGCGATCACCGCGTAGGCGTGAGTGGAATTGGCCATCACGCTGATCCAGCGGCCCTTGCCAGGGAGGCCCCAGGACATCAACGGCCCGGAGGAGAGCGGGCTGGACAGCATCCCGGCCGCGTGCAGGACGTAGCTGACCGCACCCGAGCAGTCGTAGCCGCGCGACTCGAAGCTCCCGTGGCCACCGCCCCAGACGTAGGGACGCTTCCGGATCGCGTTGCCGGCCGCGATCGCGTTCACGATCGCCTGGGGCGCTCCCGCGGGCGCGACCGCAATCCCGCTCTTGCGGATCACCCTCGCCTTGCCGCCATTTCCGGGCCCCGGAGCCGACCCGGAGCCGACCGTGGCTCCGGGCGCGGCGGATCCGCCCGTTTGGGCGCTCGCTGACGCCGTTCCGAGTAGCACCACCGCCGCGACGAGCAGCACCACTCCCCACCTGATCCCTGCCGTTGCATCCACGCGCAAACCAACCTCCTTCTCGGGCCTGCGGGGTTAGCTGTCGGGCTCGCGCGGAAGGAGCCGCGCGCCCACCGTGGTGGGTTCGCCCCGGGAACCTGGGTCCCCCGCTCCCGTCCTCCCAGGACGGGATTAGGCGTTTGGAGCTAACTGAACACGTCAGCCGGGTGAAAGCTTCGCCGGAG
Organism: Solirubrobacterales bacterium; assembly: GCA_035712865.1. GTDB lineage: Bacteria > Actinomycetota > Thermoleophilia > Solirubrobacterales > 70-9 > DASUPK01. The sequence continues at coordinate 4,332 of DASTAI010000380.1, read as the reverse complement.
GCTTCTCTTTCTCCGCCGGGAGCTCGAAGTCTCCGCGGAGGCCGGCGGGCACGAGGTCGAGGTAGGGGTCAGGGTGCTTCGCGATGTAGGCCCTGACGAAGGGACAGAACGGCAGCACCGTGGCGCCGTCGTCTCTGGCGATGTCGAGCGCGGCCGAGATCAGCCTGCTGCCGACTCCCTTCCCCTCGTACTCCGGCTCGACCTCGGTGTGAATGAAGGCGATGACGTTGCCGCGACGGCGGTACTCGGTGAAGCCCGCGACCCGGTCGCCGTCACGGATCTCGAACCGCTGGCGGGCGGGAGCATCCATCACGGAGTACTGGACGGCGTCGCTCATGCCGGTCAGCCCGTCGGGCCGAAGCGCTCAGTGCGGATCTGGTGCGGTTCAAAACCGGCGTCCATGGCGAGCTGGGATCCGGTCTCGACGAAGCCGTTCGAGCCGCAGACGAAGGCGAGGCCCTCCTCGATGCCGGCCTCGGCGATCAACTCCGCATCGATGTGTCCGGTGTGTCCGTCCCATCCTTCCGGCGCATCGCGGGTGAACGTGAGCAGCGCGTCCTCGCTCAGCTCGTCCGCGTAGATCACGTCGTCGGCATGGCGCACGGAGTAGACGAGCCGCATCGGCAGGTCGGGCATGGTGCGGCGGCGGTGGCGCAGCATGCACATCAGCGGCACCACGCCCGAGCCGCCGCCGATGAGCAGCACGGGCTTCTCTCCCCGCCAGACGAAGTAGGAGGTGAACGGACCGCGGACCTCGACCTGATCGCCCTCGACGACCACGTCGTGAAAGTAGGGCGACACCTCGCCGTCCTCGAGCTTGTCGATCGTCAACTCGACCCCACCCTCGTCGAGCGGGGAGGAAGCGATCGAGTAGGAACGCTCGGCGTGGTAGCCGTCGGGGTCGGTCAGGCGGACGTCATAGTGCTGGCCGGGCAGATGCGGCATCCACATCGGCAGCTCGATCCGGAAGGACTTGACCCGCGGGGTCTCGACCTTGATCTTGCTGATCGTCCCGATCTGCCAGCGGCCCGGGACGCGCTGCTCGACGGGCGGCAGGGGAGACTCCATCAGTCGCCCCAATAGCGCTCCTCCTTCCACGGGTCGCCGTGGTTGTTGTACCCGTTCATCTCCCAGAACCCCGGCTCATCGTGGTCCATCACCGTCAGGCCGTGGACCCACTTCGCGCTCTTCCAGAAGTAGAGATGGGGGACCAGCATGCGGGCGGGACCGCCGTGCTCGCGGGGCAGCGGCTCGCCGCCGTACTCGGTCACCACCCAGGCCTTCCCGTCGCTGATCTCCTCGATCGGCAGGTTCGTCGTGTAGCCGCCGTAGGAGAAGAACGTCGCGTAGGCGTCGAGTGGCTCGACCTGATCGAGCAAGGTGTCCATCGAGACGCCGCCGAACGTCGCGTCGAGCTTGGACCACTTCGTCACGCAGTGGATGTCCTTGGTGACCGTCTCGAACGGGAGCTTGTGGAACTCGTCCCAGCTCCATTCCTTCGGCTCGCCCACCATGCCGTCGATCCGGAAGCTCCACTGATCGGTCGGGACGTCCGGTGTGGGGCCGGCGGTGAGGACCGGCCAGCCGGTCTCCAGGTACTGCCCCGGCGGGAGCCGGTCCGCCACTTCCTCCGGGGTGTGGCGGCGCCGCATGAAGCCGCGTGAGACGAAGCCGTTCACCGCATCGCAGCTTACGCCGTCCTAGCCGAAGATCCCCAAAAACGACGAAGGACCGCCCCTCAGGGGGCGGCCCTTCGCTTCAAACGCGGTTCTGAAACGGGCGCGGGATTGACTGGTGGGGAGGGACAGCTCCCACCTCCCTTGCTCGCCGGTGCCCGGGTTGGATTCCGCTAGATCGCCGCGTCGCGATCTCACGGCCCCATGGCCCTATTTCGGGAGACCACCAAGTGGCGGGCCTCCCTCAGCGCCCGGACCTAGCGGCCCTGCACCTCCGGCGTCCCGTTAAGCATGGAATTCAAGTTAGGACCACCTCCTTTCTCCGGTAGCTCTAGTAAAGCAGGCGCTCCGGCCGTGCCTAGACTCCGCCCGATGTCGGAGCCCCGCTGGATCGCGCTGGTCCTCGTCCTCGCCGCCGGTTGGCTGGTCGCGGGGTGTGGAGGAGGCGGCGGCTCGGAGCGGGTCACCGCCGCGGAGCTCGTTCAGAGGGCCGACGAGATCTGCGGCAAGGAGCGATCGAGCTTCGCGCGCATCCAGGCGCACCCGCCGCCCAATGCCTCCGTCGCAGCCGACCAGACACAGGAGCTGATCCAGGTGACGCAGGACGCCAACTCACAGCTCCGCGACCTGAAGCCTCCGGAGACGCTCCAGAACCCCTACGACCGCTATCTCGAGGCGCGCGACCGGGTCGTCGACCAGATGAACCGCGGCAGGGATGCGGCCCAGGACCAGGACTCCGCCGCCTACGGGGCGGCGCAGGGCGCCGTGGCCCGCGACGCGCCCGAGCGCCGCAAGCTCGCGCGGGGCCTCGGACTGAAGGTCTGCAGTTCGAGCCGCGCCAGCGCGTAGGGATCGCGCCGTCAGGCAGCGCGCCGGGCCAGGGAGCGGAAGCCAGCCGTCATCGCGAGGTTGGCCAGGCCGGCGAGCCAGAGTCCGGCACGCGCCCCGGGGCGCGAGAACGCCGGAGAGCGCGACCAGATGATGTCGGTCGCCAGCTCCGTGCCACGCAGCCAGGACAGCGCCCACCAGTCCTTGGCCCGGTTGCGCCTGTAGGCGACGAGGTGCGCCGCCGCGAAGGTGAGCCAGACCGCGCCGTTTCTGCGGAACAGCTCGCGGGCGTCATCCGAGGGCTCGTCGTGCCCGAGCACGCGCAGCGTCTGGTCGGGCGCCAGCAGCGCGCCGGACCCGAGGACGAGGTCGAAGGCGATCATGTTTCGGTTCAGCCGCCACAGCTCCCGTTCGAGCGCCATCGCGCGATCCAACCACATCCGTGGGAAGGGAAACCCAGACGGAGGGCGAAATGTGCCGCCGTGGCAAGGACTGCGACCAAGACCCATCCGTCACGCAAGAGCCTCTCCGACTTCATCACGGAGCGCTTCGACGACTTCTCGCGCTCGCAGAAGGACGTCGCCCGCTACATCGTCGACCACCTCGACGAGGCTGCGTTCCAGACGGCCGAGGAGCTCGCCCGCCGCGCGAACACCTCATCCTCGACCGTCGTTCGCTTCTCCCAGGCCCTCGGCTTCGACGGCTACCCCGAGTTGCAGCAGGCGGCGATCGAGGAGTATCGCCACAAGGTGGCCGAGGGAGTGCCGAACGGCAACGGGGGGAGTGGGGCCGCCGCCCTGTTCAACTTCGACCACTCGGAGTTCGAGGCGTCGCTGGGCGCCGACTACTCCAACATCGAGGAGACGGCCCGGAACCTGACGCGTGAGCAGATCGAGGCCTCTGTCTCGGCTCTCGCGACCTCGCGGCGTGTCCTCATCGTGGGCGTGGAGCAGATGGCGTTCTTCGCCAGCTACCTCCGCCATCTCCTCGGGCTGCTCGACGTCCGGGCCGAGATCGTCGCCTCGCCCAGCCAGGACAACATCCAGAAGCTTTCGCGCATGGACGAGGACACGCTGCTGGTCGTGCTCACCGCCGGCAGGGCGCATCCGCTCGTCCTGCGGGCGCTCAAGCTCGCGCGACACCGCCGAGCCAGGACCCTGTCGATCACCGACGCGACCCTCTCGGACGTGGCTGAGCACTCGGAGCTGATGCTCTACTACTCCTCCAACGGGCCCTCGTACATCCGCTCGAACGCGGCGCTGATGGGGCTCGTCCAGGCCCTCGCCCATGGGGTCTATTCGCGGGACGAGGCGGCACACCGGGACCGGATCCGCGCCTTCAAGCTGAAGTAACTGCAAACGGCCCCCAGAACGGCCACAGGCCCGGGGGGCGATCCGGACCTGCGGCTGATACTGGAATCCGGGGGAGCTGGATCCCAGGCAAACACGCCAAAGCTCTCAGTTTTTTTCTCGCCTCCCTCGCTGCCCCCAAGCGGCGAGTAGGTCTAGGTTGCCCACCCTCCAACGAGTCAAACACGCCATCCGGGTTTCAGCGGGATGGCGAAGAGGATGCCGCGCGCCTCCTTCTACTATGGGGTTCACATGGCGGAGCGCGCGACATTCAGGCTGAAGACCGGGCTCGCGGAGATGCTCAAGGGCGGCGTGATCATGGACGTGACCACGGCGGATCAGGCGAAGATCGCCGAGGACGCGGGGGCCTGCGCCGTGATGGCGCTCGAGCGCGTACCCGCCGACATCCGCGCCCAGGGCGGGGTAGCCCGCATGGCCAACCCCGCCAAGATCCGGGAGATCCAGGAGGCCGTGACCAT
>DASTAI010000379.1:0-20448 GCA_035712865.1 Solirubrobacterales bacterium | reverse complement strand
CAGACCGAGTCACGAGCTCTCGGAGCGAGCCATGAGGCGCGTCTGCTCTCATCGAGGCTGGCGGAGGCAGAGGCCAATGCCGAGGCGGCTCAGGCCGCGCTCAGAAACCTGCGCAGCGCCCGCTGGTATCGCTTCCTGAGGGCCCTCGCCCGGCCCTTCCGGCGCGGCAGCGAGTAGCGAAACTCAGCTGCGGAACGGCAGGCCGGGGCCGCTTCGCTGCCATTCGACCTGCCCGCGCCCCTCATCCGCCGAGCGCTCGACCACCCCGTCCCAGCGATGCAGCATCGATTTGAGGCGGGCGACCGCCTCGGGCGGGTGGACGGCCACCTCGGCCGCGAGGGAGAGCGCCGCGTCCTCGGTGCCCGCTGCCGGCGCGACGCGGTGCACCAGGCCCATCCGCAACGCCTCGTCCGCGGCCACGTTGCGCGAGGTGAGCAGCAGGTACTTCGCCGTGGCGAGGCCGCACAGCGTCACCAGGCGGGCGGGACCGACCGGAACACCGAGGTCGGCGCCGGGGAAGCGCATGCGGAGGTTCGAGCCGGCGATCCGGAGGTCGCAGGCGACGGCGATCTCGGCGCCGCCCCCCACAACCGACCCGTGGCAGGCGGCCACCGTGGGCTTCGGGAACGAGGTGAGCTCGTCATACAGCTCCGCGAAGAGCTCCATCCGGCGCACCTTCCCCTCCTCGTCGAGCTCCTCCCGGACATCGGCGCCCGCCGAGAGCCCCAGGTGGTCGTTCGACGAGATCACCACGACCCTGACGTCGTCATCCTGCCGGGCCTGGGTGAGGTGGTTGAGCAGCTCACCCAGCATCTCGGTGTTGATCGCGTTCCTTGCCCGCTCGCGCTCCAGACGCAGGAGGGCGATGCCGTTCTCGTCGACCGCATAGCTGGTCAGGGCCATCAGGTCTCCTCCCCCGCGGGCTCAGCGTCGGCGCCGGCGAGCCGCTCGAGCAGCCGCTCGGCCTCGTCGGCGGAGGACTGAATCAGGCCGCGGACCTCGTCGTCAGGCTCCCGGAATCTGGAGAGGACGTAGTTGGAGACGATCTCGGGATCGGTGGAGTCGGGCCGTCCCACCCCACCCCGCACGCGCCAGAAGTCCTTCCCGCCGAGGCCCTGACTGAGGCTCTTCAAGCCGTTGTGCCCCGCGACGCCGCCGCCGAGCTTGCTCCGGACCTCTCCGAAGGGAAGGTCGATCTCGTCGTGCAGGGCGATCACGTGGTCCAGCGGCACGCCGAACTCACCCCGCGCCGGTCCGGCGGCCGAGCCGGATTCGTTCATGAAGGTCTGCGGCAGCAGGATCGCGACGCGGGGCCCTCCGGGACCGGTCCGCCCGTCGGTGATCAGCCCGCCGTAGCGTTTCCTGGCATTAGGCAGCTCCCAGCGCCGGGAGAGCTCGGCCGCAATCTCGAAGCCGAGGTTGTGCCGCGTACCGGAGTACTCCCGGCCGGGATTGCCGAGTCCCACGATCAGGGCGTCGACGCGGGCATCGCGCTCCGCTCCATCTCCGGCCCCGCGGTCCCGCCGCCGCAGGCGCCAGCGGCTAATCGCCGCCTCCGCCTCCGTTGCCGCCCCCTCCGCCATCGCCGCCGCCACCGCCGGAGTCGCCCGCGCCACCGGCGTCGCCGCCGTCGCTGTGAACGTCGGTCGGCGGAGGCGGTTGAACGTACTGGGAGGAATCATCCCGCCGCCCCCAGTCTCCGGCGGATTCCCGCCTACGCCGGCCGAAGAGGCGGTCGAAGAGTCCCATTACCCCTGGTCGCCGCCGGACTCCTCGTCGCCCTCACCGTCGGCACCCTCGCCCTCGGCCTCACCCTCTGCGGCCTCCTCGCCCTCGGGGGCCTCCTCGCCCTCTCCGACGAGCTCGGCCTCCTCCTCGAGCTCGGGCTCCGGCTCCTCCTCCACACGGGGTGGGCTCAGGGTGGCGATGGTGATCTCCTCCGGCTCGTCAGCCATGAACTTCACGCCGGAGGGCACGGCGACGGAGGCGAGATTGATCGTGTCGTTGATGTCCATCTCGGAGACGTCGACCGTGATCTGCTCGGGGATCTCGGTCGGGAGGGCCTCGACCGTGATCTCGCGGGTGACGTGCTCGAGCACGCCGCCCTCGCGCACGCCGGGCGCCTGATCGGCGCCTTCGAGCTCGATCGGGACCTCCGCCTGGATCTCCTCGTCGAGGCGGACCTCGAGGAAGTCGAGATGGACCACGTCACCGCGGACCGGATGGTGCTGCTGCTCCTTGATGACGACCGGTACGGACTGCGAGCCGTCGAGCTCCAGGTCGAGGAGCGTGTGGCCCTCGGAGAGCAACACGCGAAGCTCGCGCGCGGACACCTGGAAGGGACGGGCATCTCCTCCCTGCCCGTAGACCACGCCGGGGACCAGGCCCTCGCGGCGGAGGCGCCGCGTGGCCCGCGACCCGAATGTGTCGCGCTGGGAAACCTTGAGTGTGGCTCGGTCCTGTGCCATGGATGGATGACGGTACTGGGTGACAGCGCGCACCCGCCTGATTGGGTGGGCCGGGTACGCTCGGGCGCCAGGATAGAAAATAGGTGAGGGCAATGGGCAGCGACGAAGACAGGGATCAACGGGAAGAGCAGGGCGTAGACGCCCTGCGAGCGGATCCCGAGGAGCGGGCCGGCGGCACCGACCCGCTCGAACCCGAGGAACAGGAGGGGCGGATACCCACCTCGCGCTTCGGCCGCTCCGCCAGGCTCGGCACGGCCTTGGGCACGCAGGCGACCCGATATGCCGGAACGGCGGCGGCAAACGTGGTCCGCTCCGACGAGAAGGCGCAGGAGCACCTCGAAAGCCGCCACCTCGACACCGCGCTGAAGATGGCGTCGGTGCTCGGGGAGATGAAGGGCGCCGCCATGAAGATCGGGCAGATGGCGTCCTTCATCGACGTCGACTTCCTGCCTCCGGAGTACCGCGAGATCTACCAGGAGCGGCTCTCCAAGCTCCGCACCTCCGCCCCAGCGATGCCGTGGGATGAGGTGCACTACATCCTCGAGGACGAGTACGAGAAGCCCCCGGAGCAGGTCTTCGCCGAGATCGAGCACGAGGCGTTCGCCGCCGCCTCCATCGGCCAGGTGCATCGGGCGACGCTCCACGACGGCACGAGGGTCGCGGTCAAGGTCCAGTACCCCGGCATCGCCGACGCACTGGAGTCGGACCTGGCGAACGCCGGCATGATCATGCGCCTGGCGAAGGTGCTGGCGCCGGGGCTCGACGCCAAGGCGGTCGCGTCGGAGCTACGCGAGCGGGTCCTGGAGGAGCTCGACTACGAGTACGAGGCGCAGAACCAGCGCGCCTTCGCCCGCGCCTACGACGGGCACCCGTTCATCTTCGTCCCCAGAGTCCACTCCCGGTTCTCCCGTCGGCGAGTGCTGGTCTCGGACTACGTCGAGGGGCGCGGCTTCGACGAGGTCAAGGAGCTCGAGCAGGACGAGCGCGACATCTTCGGCGAGATCGTCTTTCGCTTCTGCTTCGGCTCGATCTACCACCTGCAGCACTTCAACGCCGACACCCACCCGGGCAACTACCTGCTGATGGACGACGGCCGCGTGGCCTTCCTCGACTTCGGGATGACCAAGCGCCTGACGTCGCCGCAGATCCAGCTCGAGCAGCGCGCCGTCGACGCCGCGGGCCGCGACGACCCCGAGGCCCTGCGGGACGCCCTCCACGACCTCGGCTTCGTTCACGACCCGAGCAAGGTCGATGCCGAGCGGCTGATGAAGCACGTGAAGATGGTCGGTGGCTGGTACCTCGAGGACGGCGAGGTGCAAATCACGCCGAAGCGCGTGATGAAGATGATCGAGGTGACCTCGGACCCGCGCTCGGACTTCTACGACCTGGTGCGTAAGGAGAGCCTCCCCGCCGACGAGCTGATGGGGCGCCGGATGGAGACGGGCCTGCTCGCCGTGCTGGCGCAGCTCCGGGCGACCGCCAACTGGCACCGGATCATGCGCGAGTGGGTCTACGGCGACCCGCCGTCCACGGTGCTCGGCGAGGTCGAGTGGCGCTTCTTCGAGCGGCGCGGCACCTCGCAGGTACCTGGCTTGACGACGCGCGTCTAGCTCTCGGCCGGCGCCCCTGTCGCGAGCTTCCTCTCCGCTGCCTCGAAGAGCCGGGGGTCGTTCGAGCAGATCCCGTCGACGCCCATTTCGACCAGCTCGCGGATCCGCTCCTCGTCGTCCACGGTCCAGGCGATCAGCTCGACATCGACCTTGTTCGCCGCGTCGACGAGGCGCGGGGTGATAATCGGGTGGTAGGCCCAGACAGCGTCGACCCTGAGCTCAGGGGCCTTCTTCTCGAGGATGGCTGGAAAGCGGCGGCGGATCGCGGAGAGGCCGGCCCGGAGTGCGGGCCGGGCCCAGCCGTAGCGCGTCCAGTCCCGGCGGCTCTTCGGATAGGTCCAGCCGAGGCGCAGATCGGGCTCGATCTGGCGGAGCTTGAGCAGGCTCTCGACCTCCATCGTCGAGACCATCGCCCGCTCGACGAGGCCACTGCCGGCCAGTGCACCGGCGAGCTCGGCCTCCCGGCCGGCCAGCTTCAGGTCGCAGTCGATTTCGACCTCGGTGAGGGGCTCCTCGAGGAAGAGATCGAGCACCTCCGCCAGGTCCATCGGCCTGCGGACGAGCGCGTCGTGGTGGTCGTGCGCGACGATCAGCTTGCCCTCCTTGGCGCGGAGGACGTCGAACTCGATCATGTCGACGCCGGCCTCCACGGCCGCGTCGAAGCTCTCCGCCGTGTTGCCGGTGACGATCGCGTCAGCCCCCTTGTGCCCGATGCGCCGGTACCCGGGCACGCTCTCCAGCGGCTCCCGATTGTCCTCTGCCGAGTCAGACATGGCGGACCGCGCACCCTAGACGGTTGCGATTGGAGCGGACCGCCCCAGGTGCTTCACTTCTCGCGATGAGGCGGGCCGGCATATGCCTGGGGGTTGTCGCCGTCCTGCTGGCCGCGGGATATGCCGGCTGCGGTAGCGACGACAACGGCGGTGATAGTGGTGGGGATCAGCCGCTGACGGCTCGGCAGACCGCGCGCGCCTACGTCGCCGGGCAGAACGCCGGGGACTTCGCCCGGGTCTGCGCGCTCTTCGGGGATCCGCTTCGGCAGCAACTCGGCGGGGACAACTGCGTCGAGTTCCTCAAGGAGCAGACCTCCGGCGCCCCCCGGCACACCTACAGGCTGACCGCCGTCGGGGCGAGCGGGAACGAGGGCACGGCCTACATCCTCACCCGGGGCGAGACCGGAAAGCCAGTGAAGCTGTCGCTCTTCCTGGCCCGCCGCGACGGCGAGTGGAAGATCATCGGCAGCGGGCCGACGGCGCCGCGCGGAGTGCCGGTTCCCGACTAGAAGAGCTGGTTCTCGCCGGCGAAGATCTCGGAGACCGAGTCGTCGGTGAAGATTCGCCGAATGGAGTCGGCCAGCGTCTGCGCCGTCGAGATCACGGTGATCTTGTCCGGGGCCCCGGGGCGCTGCGGGAGGGTGTCGGTGACAACGATGCGCTCGATCGGCGAGTCCGCCAGCCGCTCGTAGGCCGGGCCGGAGAAGACTCCGTGGGTGGCCAGGGCGATGACGCGGGCCGCGCCCTCGTCCATCACCGCGCGCGCCGCCGCGGTCAGGGTGCCGGCGGTGTCGATCATGTCGTCCACCAGCACCGCCGTCTTGTTCTCGACGTCACCGACCACGTAGCCGATCTCCGCCACCTGCTGGGCCGGGCGCTCCTTCTCCATCACGGCCCAGGTCGAGCCGATCTTGCGGGCGAAGTTTCGCGCCGTCTTCACCCGGCCGGCGTCGGGGGAGACGATCACCGGCTCCTCGTCCCAGTTCTGGTCCGCGATCCACTGGGTCAGCATCGGCATCGCCGTCATGTGATCGAGCGGGACGTTGAAGAACCCCTGCACCTGGCCCGCGTGGAGGTCCATCGTCAGGACGCGGTCGACGCCTACGCCCTCGAGGCACCTGGCGACGATCCGCGCCGAGATCGGCTCCCGCGGGGCGGACTTCTTGTCCTGGCGCGCGTAGCCGTACCAGGGCATGACGGCGATGATCCGGTGGGCCGAGGCGCCCTGCGCGGCGTCGATCATGGCGAGCAGCTCCATCAGGGCGTCGTTCGGCGTCATGCTCTCGATCTCGTTGGCGGCCGTGGACTGGACGATGAAGACGTCCGCGCCGCGAATCGACTCCTCGTACCGGCAATACACCTCGCCGTCGGAGAAGGTCTTCAGGGTGACGTCACCCGGGACGACGTCGAGGTGGCTCGCGATCCTCGCCGCCAGCTCCATCGAGGCGCGACCCCCGAAGACCATCAGGCGCTTGCGGTAGTCCTGAACGATCTCCGTGACCGGCTGCGTCTGCTCGATCGTGCTCAAGAGTCCTCGTCCTCGCTGGTTTCTTTGGCCTTCTTGGCCGCGTAGCCCTCGACGTTGCTCTGTTCCGCCCTCGAGATCCCGAGCGCCCCGGGTGGAACGTCCTCGGTGATCACCGAGCCGGCCCCAGTGTATGCATCGTCGCCGACCTCGACGGGGGCGACGAGGGTGGTGTCAACACCGGTGCGAACCTTCTTCCCGATCTTGGTGCGGTACTTGCTGCGGCCGTCGTAGTTCGCCGTCACGGTGGAGGCCCCGAGGTTCGAGCCCTCCCCGACGTCGGCGTCGCCGATGTAGGACAGATGCGGGATCTTGGCGCCGTCGCCGATCTCGGAGTTCTTGACCTCGACGAAGGTGCCGGCCTTGGCGCCCCGCCCGATTCGCGCGTCCGGTCGCAGGTAGGTGAAGGGGCCGACGATCGCCTCGTCCGCCACCTCGCAGCTCGTCAGGTAGGAGTGGATGATGCTCGCGCGCTCGCCGATCTTCGAATCGATCAACGTCGTCATCGGGCCGATCGTGCTGCCCGCGCCGATGACTGAGGGGCCCCGGAGGCTCGTGCCGGGGAGGATGGCGGCGTCGGCTGCGATCTCGACGTCGGCGTCGATCCAGGTCGCGCCCGGGTCCTCGATGGTGACCCCGGCGCGCATGTGGGCGGTGAGGATCCGGCGGCGCGCTTCGTCCGCGACGCGGGCGAGGTCGGCGCGGTCATTCACTCCGAGGTTCACCGCCGGATCGCCGACCAGGTGCGCGATCACCCTGCCACCGGCTTGGCGGATCAGGGGCAGGACGTCGGGCAGGTAGTACTCGCCCTGCGCGTTGTCGTTTGAGAGCTCGTCGAGGGCCTGGCTCAGCGGGCCCGATTCGAACGCGTAGGTACCCGCATTCACCTCCTTCACCTCGAGCTCCTCGGGGGAGGCATCGCCGGGCTTTTTAGCCTCGACGATTCTCTCGACGCCGCCGTCGGCCGATCGGATGACCCGCCCGAACGTCCCCGGATCATCGAGCTCGGTGGTCATCATGGTGGCGGCGGCGCCGGCGCTCGCATGAGCGGCGAGCAGACCCTCGATCTCGTCGCCGCTCAGCAGCGGCGTGTCGCCGGAGAGAACCAGCACCGTGTCGGAATCGCGGACCACGTCCGCGGCCGCGCGGAGCGCTCCACCGGTTCCGTCTGCTTCGGGCTGGACCACCTGCTCGGTCCCGTTGGGCAGCGCCGAGGAGAGATCACGATCGGGGGAGACGATGACGTAGATGCGACCGGCGCCGGCCTCCTGCGCGGCGAGGATCGGCCAGGCGATCATCGGGCGTCCGCAGATCTCATGCAGGACCTTGGGCAGCTCGGAGCGCATGCGCGTGCCCTGGCCCGCGGCCATGATCAGCGCGGTGGGAGCGTTCACCCCGGAATCGTATTCGCAAGGCTGCGCCGCAGTGGAGCGAGGCGCAAGCCGGCTTGCGCTGGGGTGGCGCGTGCGGGCGGCCCGCTGCGCGAGCCACCCGCGTGGGCGTGGCCTACGGGGTGAGGGGCGTCGCGACGGGGTCGGGGCGAAGCACGACCGTGTCCGCGACGTTCCAGATGGCGTCGGCCGGCATGCCGACCCGCTGCGAGTGCTGGCGGATCGCGAAGTGATCGGTCGCCTGGTAGATGCAGACGCTACCCAGCGTCACGTTCTCCTCCGCGATGACGTAGGTGCGGATCCAGCGAACGTCGTCCGGGAATTCGTCGTCGGCGACCTCCTGCGAACGAGCGGCGGCGTGTCCGCCGGGGATGTGTGGCGTGCCTCCGCTCAGCCCCGCGGCAGAGGGGTGTCACCCTGCGCCGCAAAGGCGGCGGCGACCAGCTCGACGATCGGCTGCGGCGCCTTCTCCGGCGAGCCGGCGTCGAGCGGCGGCGCGGGGTCGTACTCGATGCCGAGCTGAACCGCCTGCGCGACCTCGTCTCCGTTGATCGTCTGGACGAGGGCCAGCGCCATGTCGATGCCGGACGAGACGCCCGCGGCAGTGACGATCTTGCCGTCCCGCACGACGCGATCCGAGACAACATCCGCGCCGAGCTCGGCGAGCAGGTCGCGCGCCAGCCAGTGCGTCGTGGCGGGAACGCCGTCCAGGAGCCCGGCCGCAGCAAGCAGCAGGGAGCCGGTGCAGACGGAGGTCGTCCAGGTCGTGTTCTCGTGAACGGTCCTGATCCAGTCGTGGAGCGGCTCATGCTCGAGGAGGACGCGATTCCCAAAGCCGCCTGGGACGACCACGATGTCCGGGGTCTGTATCTCGTCCAGCGAGGCGTCGGCGACCAGCGAGAGTGTGTCGGACTCGTTGCGGACCGGCCCGGCGCTCTCGGCGACGAAGACCGACTCGTTGCCGGGGACCGAGTTGAGGACGTCGTGCGGGCCGGTGATGTCGAGGGCCGTGAAGCGGTCGTAGAGCAGGTACGCGATCTGCATGGCTGGTCTCCTCTCAGCGTGGGACGGGCGTCCGCCTGAAGCGGGCGCGGTATTGGGCCGGTGGGACTCCCACCCGCCGCCCGAAAGCTCGGCGCATGGTCTCGGGAGTGCCGAAGCCACAGCGAATGGAGATCAGGTCGATGGGATCGGCGCTGTCCTCGAGCAGCTGACGCGCGCGCTCCACGCGGAGCTGCTCCACGTATGCCGCCGGCGTCATGCCGATCTCGCGGCCGAAGAAGCGCGCGAAGTTGCGGGGGCTCATCGCGGCGCGCTCGGCGAGCGCCTCGACGCGAAGGTCCTGATCGAGGTTGTCGGCGATCCAGGACTGGAGCTCGCGGAGCGGGCGCCGCTCGGCGAGCTGAGCCGTGAGATGAGAGCTGAACTGGGCCTGGCCGCCGGGCCGCTGGAGGAAGAGAACCAGCCAGCGGGCGATCTCGACGGCGATATCGCGGCCCAGGTCCTCCTCGACCAGCGCGAGGGAGAGGTCCATGCCGGAGGTGACGCCGGCCGAGGTCCAGACGTCGCCATCCCGCACGAAGATCGGGTTCGGATCGACCTTCAGCTCCGGATGTCGGCGCGCGAGCTCGTCCGTCGACGCCCAATGGGTCGTCACGGTCCTGCCCGCGAGCAGGCCGGCTCGGGCGAGCAGGAACGAACCGGAGCAGACCGACGTCACCCGCCGTGAGCGACGGGCGGCGCTGCGGATCCAGCGGATCAGCTCGACGTCCTGCTCCGCGGCCCGGACGCCCACGCCGCCGGCGACGATCAGGGTGTCGATCGGGCCGCGGCACTTCGCCGTGGTCAGCTTGGGCAGTAGGGAATAGCCGGCGCCCCGGACCGCGATCGGATCGGGGCTCTTCGCCACGACCTCGACCGAGTAGGAGCCTCCGCCGCTGATCGCGTCCGCCCCGGCGAACACCTCGGCCGGGCCGATCACGTCGAGCGGCTGCACCCCCGGGAAGGCGAGGATGACGATGCGGTGGGGCTTCTTCGCTGAGGCCATGGCGGGATCATGCCCTTTCGGCGATCTGTCTGCAATGACCAATTACGGACGATTTCTGCCAGACCGGATCCTAGGCTTAGACTGGCCCTCGTTCCGGGGTGGTGTACCTGGCTAGCACGCGTGGTTTTGGTCCACGAAGAGGGGGTTCGAATCCTCCCCCCGGAGCTCTCGACGGCTGATCCGATCCGGACCATTCGGCGAACACGGGGAAGCCGCGGACCACGGAGGAGAGATGGCCAAGGAGTACGTGTTCCTGGACGAGTGGGACGTCGACGCGCCGCAGGAGGCGGTGTTCGAGGCGCTCGCCGACGCCCGCACCTACCCCGAGTGGTGGCGGCCCGTCTACATCGAGGTCGAGGGCGATGAGGGCCCCGGCCCGGAGGTCTCGACGAGGCAGCACTTCAAGGGCAAGCTGCCCTACACGCTGAAGACCACCTCGACGATCACCGCCTTCGATCCGCCGGCCCACTTTCAGGTGGAGGTCGTCGGAGACCTCACCGGGACCGGCAGGTGGACGCTGACGCCGAACGCCGGGGGTGGTGTCCATGTCCGCTTCGACTGGATCGTGCACGCGGACCGGCCCCTGCTCCGCTACCTCACCCCCATCCTGCGTCCGATCTTTCGCTGGAACCACAACTGGTCGGCGGCGCGGGCGAAGGAGGGCCTGGAGGGGTACGCGAGGACCCACGCGAAGGGAGCGACCAGCCCCGCCAAATAGTCTCCGGGGGAGATGCCAGCGCTCCAGTCCCGCTTCCCACTGATCGCCTCATACGGATTCGTCTCCGACTGTCACACGGGAGCCCTGATCGCTCCCGAGGGGTCGATCGAGTGGCTCTGCCTCCCCCGCTTCGACTCGGCGAGCATCTTCGGCTCCATCCTCGACCGCAGCTGCGGTTTCTGGCGGCTCGGCCCGCCCGGCCTCAGCGCTCCAGCGAGCCGGCGCTACGAGCCGGGCACCAACGCCCTCGAGACGACCTGGATGACCGGCTCGGGGTGGGTGATCGTTCGCGACTTCCTCAGCTTCGGCGATTGGCGGCCGGAGAACGACTTCGAGCCGCACCGGCGCCCGCCGCCGGACGACGAGGGGGAGCACGTCCTCGTGCGCCTGATCGAGTGCGTCCAGGGGGAGGTCGACATCGAGATGATCTGCCAGCCGGCGTTCGACTACGGCTCGACTCGGGTCGACTGGCAGCGGCGAGGCGACGCGGGCACGGACGCAGAGGTCACGCACGACGGCCTGCGCCTCATCCTCACGGGGGACCTCGGTCTCGGTGTGGACGGCAGCGACGCCCGCGCCCGTCACCGGATGAAGGAAGGCGAGGTGCGATACAGCGCCCTCAGCTGGGGGCCCTCGCCGATCCCGCCCGAGTCGAGCGAGGACTGCCGAAAGCGGCTCGACCGGACGATCGACTTCTGGCGCCGCTGGCTCGAGGGTGGCAGCTTCCCGGACCATCCCTGGCGCCCCGCCCTGCAGCGGTCCGCGCTGGTGCTCAAGGGCCTGACCTACTCGCCCACGGGCGCCCTGATCGCCGCCCTGACCACCTCGCTCCCGGAGACGCCTGGAGGGGCTCGCAACTGGGACTACCGCTACACCTGGATCCGGGACGCCACCTTCACCCTCTGGTCCCTGCACACCCTCGGGCTCGACTACGAGGCCACCGACTTCATGGGCTGGCTGACCGACATCTACAACCAGGACATCGAGGTCAGCGAGACCGGAATGCAGATCATGTACGGCATCCGGGGGGAGACCGACCTGACCGAGACGACCCTCGACGAGCTCAGCGGCTACGAGGGAGCCAAGCCCGTCCGGATCGGCAACGCCGCCTTCAAGCAGCGCCAGAACGACGTCTACGGGGCGCTGCTCGACTCGGTCTACATCCACGTGAAGGTCCAGGACCACCTCCCCCACGAGATCTGGGAGGCGCTCTGCCGGCAGGTCGAGACCGCGATCTCCGTCTGGGACATGCCGGACCAGGGGATCTGGGAGGGTCGCGGCGAGCCGCAGCACTACGTCACCTCCAAGCTGATGTGCTGGGTCGCGGTGGATCGCGGCCGCCGCCTGGCGGATCGGATCGGCGACGACGACCGGGTCGGCCGCTGGACCGAGGTGGCGGAGACGATCAGCAATGACATCCTCGAGCGCGGCGTCTCCGATCGCGGCGTCTTCCGCCAGCACTACGACACGGACGCACTCGACGCCTCGACGCTGCTGATCCCGCTAGTCCGCTTCCTCCCGCCGGACGACAGGCGCGTCGTCGACACGGTGAAGGCCATCCACGAGGAGCTGACGGTCGACGGCCTCGTCCTCCGGTACCGCACCGACCAGACCGACGACGGCCTGCGGGGGAAGGAGGCGACATTCACGATCTGCTCGTTCTGGCTCGCCTCCGCCCTCTCCGAGATCGGCGAGGCCGAGGCCGCGCGCGAGGTGTGTGAGCGGCTCCTGAACCTGGCCGGGCCGCTCGGCCTCTACGCCGAGGAGCTCGATCCCAGGACCGGCCGGCACTGGGGCAACTTCCCGCAGGCCTTCACCCACCTGGCGCTGATCAACGCGGTCACCCACGTGATCAGCGACGACCGCCGCTCCGCCGGGGACCGCGACCGAAGCGGCGTGCTCAGCGAGATGGTCTCCTCCCAGACCGACTAGTCGGACTCAGCCGAAGGCACGCGGCCCGCCTCCGTCCCCGGCTCGTCGGCCGGTCCTCGCGGGGAGGCGATCCCCAGGACCCGCATCGCCTTCAGCCCCAGCCCGAGCTTCTCGCGGCCCTCGGTTGAGGTCACGTCGTGACCGCAGAGCTCGCGGGCCCGCTCCAGCCGGTAGCGGATCGTGTGCCGGTGGGTGTAGAGCTGCTGCGCCGTGGCCGCCACATTGCCGTCGTTCTCGAGGTAGGTCTCGACCGTCGAGACCAGCTCGGTCTCGTACTGCTCGTCGTAGGCGACGAGCGGCTCGACGGTCTCCGAGTAGAAGCGCTCGAGCTCGGCGGGGTCCTCGCTCATGGCTGGCAGGAGCAGGCGGTAGGCGCCCGTGTCCTCGAACGCAAGCACGCGCTTGCCCTCGGCGTCCCCCACGTTGGCGGCGAGCAACGCCTCCTGCGCCGCCCGGTAGAGATCGCCGGCATTGGCGGCGAGGCGGCTCCGGGAAACGGAGACCGTGAACCCGCTCAGGCCCTCCTCCAGCTCGCCGGCGAGCCCGTCCGCCGCCCGTCTCAACCGCTCGTCGTCGCCGGCAGGCACGATCGCGAGCACCTCCGCGCTCTCCCCCTCCGGGTTCCCCTCGCCCGCCAGCCCACCGGCGCTCACCGCGCGTATCGCCCGCTGAGCGATCCCGAGCACACGCGCCCGCCACTCGCCGGTCTGGGCGACGTGCGGATGGGCTCGTGCGATCAGGACGCCGGTCCCCCTCGAGAGATCGGTCCCGAGCTCCGCGGCCCGCGCTTCGATGTCCGCGCGATCGGTCAGCTTGCGGCCGAGCAGCGCCCGGACGAAGTCCCCGGCGGCCTCCTCGGTGGCCCATTCCGGCGAACGCGAACGCTCGAGCTCGAGGCCGACCAGGGTCGAGACCATCCGTAGCAGCGCCGCATCCGGGTCGTCCTCGCCGCGTGGCCGCCAGCGAAGCTCGCCCACCGACGCGTCGGCCACACGCAGCTCGACCGTCTCCACGCCCGCGCCGCCCGCGAGCAGCTTGCGCTCCTCGTCGGGTGAGGCCGCGGCGACCGCGAGCACGTTGCTCGAGCGGTCGATCAGGGCGACGCTGGCGTCGAGCGCACGCCCCGCCGCGCGCGCGACGGCCGGCAGCCCCGCACCCGACTCGATCGCGGCCGAGAGCTCCTCGAGGCTGCCAGGATCAGCATGACGCTCGTGGCGTGTCTCCTTCGCGGGCATCGGCACATGGTAGGTACGGGGGCGCCACCAGCCCTAGATCCATTTGGAGATGTCGTCCCAATTCAGGAAGATCACGACGCCGATCACGAGCCCGACCAGGACGAGGGCCGCCAGCACGAAGAGCGAGAGGAAGCCGGCCACCAGTTTCTCCCACGGGCGCCCGTAGGAGCCGAGCGCCGGCACCAGGATCAGGGCGACGAAGGCGCACACCGACAGCACCCCGGCCGCGCCGAAGAGCCAGTACTCGGTGCCAAGAGCCAGCGCCGGCCCGACGAACGCGTCGATGGACTGCGTCATGAACGCCGCGGATTGTCGCGGATGTGGCCCACGATGAGCACCACAGCCGCGACGCCCGTGAAGCACGAGAGCCCCAGTGCCCAGCCGGCGGACACGTCGCTCATCCAGTGGACGCGCAGGTAGATGCGGGTCAGCCCGACCAGGATGGTGATCGCGATCCCCAACCCGATCACCAGGCTCCGGCGGGTGATCCCGGGCACCACCCTCAGTGCGAGCGTCACGGCGAGCCAGGTGTAGAGGGTGGCCTGTGCCGCATGCCCGCTCGGGAACGCTGTGTTACCAGCCGAGATGAGGGGATCCGGAGGCCGGGGCCGGTCGGTCCAACCCTTGATCGCCGGGACGAAGATCGCGATCAGCGCCAAGCCGATGACGACCACCCAGAACTCCCCCCAGAGCCGCCGGTTCGCCAGCACGCCCGCCGCAATCGCCCCGAGCGGGTAGACGATCCACCCGGAGCCGAGCCAGGTCACCACCTTGGCGATGTCCACCAGCCAGGTGGTCTGCAGGTCGTGCGCGGCGTCCCACACAGTCTGGTCCCCCGGGGTCGGCCCGGGATCCCCGGCGACCACCGACCAGTAGGCGATCAGGACGAAGAGCCCGACCGAGAGCGCCGCCAGCAGTGTCGTGAACTCGAGCCCGAACTCACCGCCCGGCGTCAGGCGCCTCATGAGGAACTCGAACTGCGGGCGCAGCCGGCGTCCGAGCTGCAGGATGGGACGGAGCAGCCGCCGCCGCTCCATCTCCTCCACGAGCTTGCGCCGGTTCTTCGGCTCCCGCAGGTACCGGTACGCCAGCACGATCGCCACGACGACCCCGACGACGATCCCGAAGACGACGAGCCCCCTGCTCACGATATTGCTGACCGTGTTGAGACTCTGGGCGAAGAAATACCCGAGGAGGAGGAGGGCGATGGACCAGAGTCCGGTGCCGAGGATGCTGTAGGGCGCGAAGTTCCGGTACGGCAGCTTGCTGCTCCCCGCGATGAAGGGAGCGACGGCCCGGACGAGGCCGATGAACCTGCCGATCAGAATCGTCCGCCCGCCGTATCGGGCGAAGTAGCCCTCCACCATCTCGAGCCGCTCGCTGGTGATCCGGAATCGCTCGCCATGCTTGACGAGGAAGCCGCGCCCGAGACGCGCCCCGAGGAGGAAGCTCAACGAGTCGCCTGCGAACGCCGCGATCCAGGTGATCGCAATGATCAACGGCAGCGAGATGTCGCCGTTGGCCGCGACCGCCCCGCCGAGCAGCACCGTGAACTCGCCCGGCGCGATCAGACCTATGAACGCTCCGGTCTCGAGGAAGGCGAGGGCGCCGACCAGGAGATAGGTCCAGGCTCCCAGGCTGTTCGAGAGGTCCTCGATCAGCTTGTCGAGGTCGATGCTGGGGAAGAAGATGATGAAGGCGACGATCGCCACCACGACCAGGCCCCGGAGAAGCCAGGTGCGCGCGCTCTTGCTCACGAGCTCAGCCGACGCGTGGCGATCGCGTTCGGGAACCGCCCCCGAAGCTCGTCCGCCGCGCTCGCAGCCTCAGCATCCGTTCGGTAGAGCCCGAACGCCGTCGGCCCGGACCCCGTCACCTGGACGTGCGCCGCGCCGGCCTCTTCGAGCGCGCCGAGTGCATCCTCGATCTCGGGTCGTAGCGAGATCGCGGCCGCCTGCAGGTCATTGATCAGGTGCTCGCGATAGTCGAGCGGTGAGGCGCCGGTCTCGACCGCATCGCGCAGCCGGCGGCGGATCGCCTCGAGCTCGGCCTCGCCTCTCGACGAGCCGAGGCGGTCGGCCTCGGCGTAGACCTCCGCCGTGGCGAGGCCTTCCGGCTGCGGGATCAGCACCACCGCGTGCTCACCGGGCGGGGGCGCCGGCTCGATCACCTCTCCCGCCCCGGCGACGAGGCAGGGCCGAGGTTGGAGCTGCGAGGGCACGTCCGCGCCGATGCCTGCCGCGATCGTGCGCCTGCCCTCGACCTCTCCCCTGGCGAGCCTCAGCACCGCCGCCGCGTCGGCGCTTCCTCCGCCGAGACCGGCCGCCACCGGCACTCGCTTGTGAACCTCGATCCGCAGCGGCGGTCCCGCCCAGCCGTGCTCCCGCAGGGCAGTGAGCGCGGCGTCGGCGAGGTCCGGGCCATCGATCCCCTCGATGACCACCTCGTCCTCGGCCGCCTCCGAGATCATGAGCTCGTCCGCGAGCTCGAGCGGCTCGAAGAGCGAACGGATCTCGTGCAGCCCGTCCTCCCTCCGCGGCCCGACATAGAGGCAGAGGTTGAGCTTGGCCGGTGCGCGGACGAGATCCGGTGGCTCGGCGCTCACAGCTCGACCCCCTCCGCAACCAGGGCCTCGGCCAACCGCTCGAAGTCGCTCGGCGCCAGCTGCTCGGCTCGTGCGCCAGCCGGCCGCCCGATCGACTCGAGCGCTCGCCGGGCCGCGTCGAGCGTTCCGGGGCGGCCGAGCTCTAGCGATCGGGCCAGGGACTGGCGCCGGTGGGCGAAGGCCGCCCGCACCACCCAGGCGACCCCCTCGGACGCACTGGTTCCGGTGCGGCTCAGTCCCAGCAGCGCCGATCCGACCCGCGGGCGCGGGACGAAGACCGCCGGGTCCACCGTGCGCAGCAACTCGACTGCGCAGGCAAGCTGGACGAGCACCGTGGGGGCGCCGTACTCCTTCGTTCCAGGCTCGGCCCGCAGCCGGTCGGCGATCTCCCGCTGGACCATCACGACCCAGCGTCCGAGGCTCGGCAGCTCGGAGATCGTCCTGATCAGCAGCGGGGTGGCGATCGAGTAGGGCAGGTTGGCCACCATCTTCGTCGGCGGTGGGGCGAGACCCCGTAGGTCCACCCTCAGGGCGTCACCCCAGACCAGCGTCACGTTTCCAGCGGCTTCGGAAAGAGGCTCCAGGTCCCCGCGAAGCCGCTCGTCGACCTCGATGACGTGCAGGTGGGCGACCTCCGGAGCCAGCCGCTCGGTGAGCGCGCCACCGCCCCCGCCCACCTCGAGGACGACGGCGCCCGGATCCAGGTCCGCCTCCCGCACGATCGCGTCGAGCAGGTTCGGGTCGGCGAGGAAGTTCTGGCCGAGCCGGCGCGGAGAGCGCTCCGGCGGCCGAGCGGAAGAGCTCACCACCCGAAGACTCTCGCGGCGTTCGCCTCCACGGTTCGCTCCAGCTCACCGTACGGGACGTCACGGACCTCGGCGAGACGCTCCGCGGTCGCCACCACGTTCGCCGGCTGGTTCGGCCTGCCCCGCATCGGCTGGGGCGAGAGGAAGGGCGAGTCCGTCTCGACGAGGACGCGGTCGTCGGGCACCAGCGCCGCCGCCAGGCGGATCGGCTCCGCCTTCGGGTAGGTGAGGTTGCCGGCGAACGAGCAGTACCAGCCCCGCTCGGCGGCCCGCTCCGTCCAGGTGGGACCGGCGGAGAAGCAGTGGAGGATCACCGCGATCCCGTCGGCCTCCTCGTCGAGGGTGGCGAATGCCTCCGCCACCGCCTCCTCGGAGCCCTCCGGGTCCCGCAGGTGGATGACGAGGGGCTTGTCGGCGTCCCGAGCGATCGAGATCTGGGCTGAGAACGCCCGCCGCTGGTCCTCGGGGTCCGCGCTGTCGCGGAAGAAGTCCAGCCCGGTCTCTCCGATCGCCGCGACCTCCGGCAGCGCGGCGAGCTCGGCCAGCACCTCGGCGGCCGCTTCGTCGAAGCCCGCGGCGCCATTCGGGTGGCGGCCCACCGCCGCGAAGACCTCCTCGTACTCGACGGCGGCCCGCACCGCATCCGGGTTCGAATCCTCGCCGAGCCCCACCGTCAGGATCCGCTGCACGCCCGCGTCGCGGGCCGCCGAGACCAGCTCGTCCTCGCCGGGCTCGGCGAGCGCCAGATGGGCGTGGGTATCGACCACGGAGCGAGTCTATGAGGCGATCTGGCGGCTGCTAGCTGCTCTGGATGAAGCCCAGCCACGAGGCGACGCGCGTGTGCAGTCCGGGGAATCCCTTGAGCCCGCACCAGACGAATCCGAAGGGTGAGTGCTTGGGCGGAGCCGCCGTTGCCTCGGCCACCCCGACCAACCTCGCCCCCGCGGCCGTCCTGGCGATCATCGGGCCGCCGCTGTCGCCCGAGCAGACCGTCCGCTGGATGGTCCGCCTGCGGACCTTTCCGCCGATCTTGCGGATCGCGGTCAGACCGGACCGCCCGCCGGCGTCGCACATCAAAGAGATCGGCACCGGGCAGAAGCCGTGGATGAACACGGTGGTGGTCATCAGCTGGCCGATCCTCGGCTTGCGCTTGGGAACCGGGTTCCTGGCGCCGAAGCCGGCGACCGAGAGGGCCGTGCCGGGCCTGGTCAACGCCGTGTCCTCCGACGAGCTCGCCGGCTGAATCGGCGGCGCGGTGGTCGGCGTCCGCAGGGTGAGCACGGCGAGGTCGCCGAGGAAGCCGTGGGTCCAGGCAGGGTTGAGCGCAACCGAGGTGACGGCGTGGACCTCGCCGCCGAAGAACGCGGACGTCGAGCTCGTCCGCACCGTCATCGTCGAAGGGCTGGCGGTGCAGTGCGCCGCGGTCAGCACCTTGGTCGGCGAGATCACCGAGCCGGTGCAGAGGGAGTTGGTCGTCAGGACCGCTGCCGTGAAGCCCCAGTCGGTGAGGCTCGCCGGAGTGCCGCCGATCACGCTCGCCCTGGCGAGCGGGGCCTTCGCCGCGGCGGACCCGGTACCCAGGGAGGCGAAAAGACCGGCGGCGCAGATCAGCGCCAGGCCGGCCCTGGCGGTGCGACGGAGCAGCATCGGTGAGCTAGTGGTGGGCGGCCTTTCCGCCCCGCTTGAACTTGTACGGCCGCGAGACCGTGTCGGTCGCCCCGGTCGTCGGGTCGGTCGCCGTGTAGGTCACGTTGAGGCGGAACTTGCCCGGCTTCTGCTTCATCAGCGTGAGCAGCTGCCCCTGGACCGTGACCTTGAGGCCGAACGGCTGGTTGGCCGCGAACGAGCCGCTGTCGGTGACCGGCAGCTTGAGCCCGAAGCCCTTGATCACGGCGGTCCCGGTGACGTCGCAGTTGACCGCGCAGATCGCGAGGGGCTGGAAGGTCTTCGCGACCTTCAGCTTGCCCGCCGGGAGGAAGTTGACGATCGCGCCCGACTTGGTCGCCACCGGGCCGTCACCGGCGCTCGCGATCCGTCCTCCGGCGCCCGCCTGTGAGGCGGGAATCAAAAGCGCGGCGGTCACCGCCAGCGCAGCCAGAGTCGTACGCGTCCCTGCACTCCTGCTCATCAAGCATCCTCCCTTCGAAAGGCTCCTGGTCAGGCGCACAGTACCACGGGGATTTCGGCCTCCAGAGGCCGCATGTCGGAGGGCGTACAGCCGTCCAGATCAGGCGGGCGCGAGCTTCGGGAAGAGGGGCGCCAGCTCCCCCAGGGGCTGGCCGCCGCCGCGCGAACCGAACTCCGCGAGCGCCCGGCCGGACTCACCGAGGGCGTCGAGAAGCCGCCCGGTCGTGTCGGGCATGTACGCGTGGAGGAGGAGTGTCGTCACCCGCAGGCCCTCGGCGAGGCCGTAGAGGACCGAGTCGAGCCGGTCTGCGGCCGCATCGTCCTTCGCCAGCTCCCACGGCTTCGTCTCCTCCACGTAGGCGTTGAGCCGGCGGACGAGCTTCCAGATCTCCTCCAGCGCCTGGGTCAACTCCGCGTCGTCCAACGCCGCAACGACGCGCTCCGGCGCGCCCTGGAACTCGTCGGCGAGCGCGGCCTCGGCCTCCGCGTCGGGCACGGCTCCGTCGCGGTAGCGGCCAAGCATCGAGAGAACCCGGTTGGCGAGGTTCCCGTACTGGTCGGCGAGCTCGGTCTCGTAGCGGGACTCGAATCCGGCGGGCGAGATCTGCCCGTCCTGGCCGAATGAGACCTCGCGGAAGCAGTAGAAGCGCAGCGCGTCGGCGCCGAACTTCTCGATCACCTCGTCGACGTCGAGGGTGTTGCCGAGGGACTTCGACATCTTGTGGCCCTCCATCAGCAGGAAGCCGTGGATGAACATCCGCTTCGGCACCTCGATCTCCGCCGCCATCAGAAAGGCCGGCCAGTACACAGCGTGGAACTTGAGGATGTCCTTGGCGAGGATGTGGAACGGCGGCCAGAACTCCTCGGTCACGTCCGCGCCGGTGCCGTATCCGAGCGCGGTGTAGTAGTTGAGGAGCGCGTCGAACCAGACGTAGATCACCTGGTCCGGATCCCATGGGACCGGCACCCCCCACTTCAGGGTCGGGCGTGAGAGCGAGACGTCCTGAAGGCCCTGCCGGATGAAGGCGAGCGCCTCGTTCTTGCGGAACTCGGGCAGAACGAAGTCCGGCCGCCCCTCGTAGAGCCGCTCGAGAGGCTCTACGAGGAGCGGCCGAATTTCGTGATCCCGGACTTCCGGCGCAACGAGGCCGTCTCGTTCATCAAGCAGGGCCTCCAGGACGTCTCCCTGTCGCGGCCGAAGCTGACCTGGG
>DASTAI010000378.1:0-14277 GCA_035712865.1 Solirubrobacterales bacterium | reverse complement strand
AGGGTGTCGTCGATACCCTCCGCCGGGCCCTGGGCGGCTAGCCGTCGCATCTGAATCTGGTTACTCGAAATTGCCATCTGGCACCCACAAGTGACTAGGATTCGCCGGTGCCTCACGATCGTTCGGATGCGCCGGTGCCTCACGATCGTTCGGCCAGTCCGGACTTCCTGAGCGCAGGTTTCGGACCGCCTGGGCGCAGGTAAGGGACTGACATGGGCCCCACCTGAGCGCAGGTAAGGACTGGCATGGACCCCACACGGGATCTCGACATCGAGCTAGAGGACCGTCAGCGCGCCGGCACGGGGTATCCAATCCGTCAAGATCGGCGCGGTGCGGAGTTATGGAGGCCGGATGGGGAGGTGTCCGCCTCCCGCCCAGACCCGGTCCGCAGAGTCCGTAGCGAGCTGGAGCGACTCGGGCAACGCCGCAGCCGGGTCGACCGAGGTCTCAAGCGAGCCTTCGACCTGGTCGGGGGGACGGCGCTGCTCATCGTCCTCGCCCCGGTCTGGCTGACCATCTCCTTGCTGATCAAGATGGACTCCCCCGGCCCGATCCTCTTCCGCCAGCGGCGGATCGGCCAGTACGGGGTCCCGTTCCAAATGTTCAAGTTCCGCACGATGGTGGATGGCGCCGACACTCGCAAGCCCGCCCTGCTGTACATGAACGAGGCAGCGGAGGGACTTTTCAAGATCAGCGCTGATCCGCGCCTCACGCGCACCGGGCGGTGGCTGCGGCGAACCTCCCTGGATGAGCTGCCCCAGCTTCTCGACGTGATCTCCGGTCGCATGAGCCTCGTCGGCCCTCGACCACTCATCCCACAGGAGGACGCTCAGATCAGGGGCGGGCAGCGAGGCCGGCTCACGGTGCGGCCCGGGATGACAGGCGTTTGGCAGGTGAACGGCGCCTCGGCGATCCCGATCTCGGAGATGGTGAAGCTCGACAGGGAGTACATCGACCAGTGGTCGATCTGGCTCGATGTGAAGCTTCTGCTCCTGACGGCTTCCCACGTCGTACATCGCCGCGGTTGGTAGCCGAGTTCGAGCGGCGAGGCCGTTTCAGCCGGACGACCGTATTACCGTGGTCTATGTCGGGTCGACCAACCGGGTCCCCGAGAGGTAGTGGAGAAGCGAAATCGAACCAGAGCTGCGGCCGGCGGTGACGATCATCATCCCGACGAGGGGGAATCGCCGCCGGTTCTTGGAGCAGTCGGTCAGAGACGCGCTCCGCCAGGTCGATGTCGACATCGAAGTGCTGATCGTCGACGACGGCTCGCGCGACGCCGACGCCGATGCCGTTCACGGCATCGAGACGCTCGACTCGCGGATCAGGGTGATTCGCCATGATCGGCCGGGCGGCGCGGCCCGCGCTCGCAACACCGGGGTCGCAAATGCCAGCGGGACATGGTCTGCCTTCCTCGACGACGACGATCGATGGGCGCCGACGAAGCTGCGAACCCAGCTCGCCGCGGCTGGCGCAGCGCAAGCGTCATGGGTCTACTGCGCCGCCCTGACGATCGATCAGGAGGATCGCCCGCTGTTCGTGAACAGGGCCGGTAGGCCGTCCACCAGGGATTGGCTCGGGATCGTCAATCCGATTCCGGGTGGTTGCTCGAACGCCGTGGTCCGCACCGAACTGCTACACGCCGTCGGTGGATTCGACGAGAGGCTCGCATTCCTGGCTGACTGGGACCTGTGGGTTCGGCTCGCGGCGAAGGCAGCTCCCGCCGTCTCCGACGAGGTGCTCGTCGCCTACCGCCTTCATCCCGGCAATATGCAGGTCCGCGAGGTCGAAGTGATCGACGTCGACCTCGACTACCTGGGACGGAAGCACCTGCCGGCTCGAGACTCGCGGCGGAATCTCATCGGCTCGTCCGCGCTGATGTGGCGGGCAAGGGCGTACCGCCGGACCGGTCGCCGGGGCCAGGCGGCCCGGTTGTTCTTGCGGCACTGGTGGCTCACGCGTGAACCCCGCGACTTGGCGCAAGCGCTGGTGTCGCTCTTCGGTGACCCGAGCTTCTGGGCCGTCAGGCGGCGTTGGACTCAGCGGAAGATGTCGCCTCCGGAATGGCTCGATACCGGTAAGTCGGGATGCTCAGGTCGACGACGTGCCCGAAGATGAAGACGAGCGCTGCCAGCTGGACGAGCAGCAGCACGAGGGGGCCAGGTCCAATCCAGAATCGTTTCCCGCGCTACCAACAGCGGCGATTTTCGTCCCGGGCTCTCCAATCATGTCCGGCCATCTGATTACGCCCGCGGAGCCAGAGGGTGACAGCAACTACATCCGCTCGGGCGCCGAGATCCCGAGCAGCCCGAGCGTCCGCGCGATCGTCCGCTTGGTGAGCAGGCAGAGCCCGAGCCGTGCCTCCTCGACGCCGTCGCCCTCGGCACCGACGACCTGACAGTCGCGATAGAAGGCATGGAAGTCGCGCGCGGCCTCCATGCCATAGGCGCAGAGCCGGTGTGGGGCCCGGCGCTCCGCCGCCTCGGCGACCTCGTCCGGCAGCTCGCATAGACGCTTGATCAGGGCCCGCTCTGATGGCTCGATCGGCGCCTGCGAGGCGGAGAAGTCGGCGGTCTTCGCCCGATCGACGGCGTCCTCCCCGGCCTTGCGGAGGATGCTCGCGATGCGCGCATGCGCGTACTGGACGTAATAGACCGGGTTCTCGTTGGAGGTCTTCCTGGCGAGCTCCAGGTCGAGATCGACCGGTGTGTCGTGGCTGCGCTGCAGCATGAAGAACCGGGCGGCGTCGGCGCCGATGTCGTCGATCAGCTCGTCCAGCGTGACGAACTCCCCGCGCCGCTTCGACATCTGCGCCCGCTCGCCGCCCTCGACGACATGGACCAGCTGCATGATCGGCGTCTCGAGGACGTCGGGCGCGTAGCCGAGCGCCTCGAGGGCGGCGCGCAGGCGGGGCGGGTAGCCGTGATGGTCGGCGCCGAGCACGTTGATCAGGTGGTCCGCTCCGCGCTCGAGCTTGTCGCGGTGGTAGGCGATGTCGGAGAGGAAGTAGGTCGGGTCGCCCTCGGAGCGGATCAGGACGCGGTCCTTGTCGTCACCGAAGGTCGTCGTCCGCAGCCAGGTCGCGCCCTCGCTCTCGTAGACGTGGCCGCCCTCGCGGAGGTCGGAGAGCGCCCTCTCCACCGAGCCCGAGGCGTGCAGCTCCCGCTCCGAGGACCAGACGTCGAAGACGACGTTGTAGCGGCGGAGGGTCTCTTCGATCTGCTCCACCATGAGCGCCATCCCGCGGCGAGCGAGAGAGTCGAGGTCGGTGGGGTCGACTCCCTCCTGATCGAGCTGGCTGCCCAGATCGGCGACGTAGTCCCCGGCATAGCCGTCCTCGGGCACCGGCTCGGATCTCATCCGCGCCGCGATCGACTCGGCGAAGCGGTCGACCTGGCCGCCGCGGTCGTTCTTGTAGTACTCGCGCTCCACCGGGTTGGCTGTGAACTCGAGCAGCCGGGCGACCGAGTCGCCATAGGCGGCGTGGCGACCGCTCGCGGCGGTCACCGGACCGGTCGGGTTGGCCGAGACGAACTCGACGTTGTATCGCTCAGTGAGCCGATTCGCTCTCGCGGGGCGCCCGAGGCGGTCGCCCTGCGCTGCGAGCTCGGAGGCGGCGCTCCGGTACCACTCGTCCGAGAGGAAGAGGTTGAGGAAGCCGGGGCCCGCAACCTCCACGCGCTCGACGGTCCCTTCCAGGGTCCTGCCGAGCTCCTCGGCCAGCCTCTCCGCGGTGCCGCGCGGCTGCTCTCCGAGGGCGGGTGCCAGCAGCATCGCGGCATTGGTCGAGTAGTCGCCGAACTCCGGCTTCGGCGGGCGCTCGAGGGTCGGCTCAGCGGTTGCTCGCTCGGCTCCGTTGAGCAAGGAGTCGGCGGCTGCCTCGACGGCCGAACGAAGCTCTGCGACGGGATCTGCCATGGATGGAGAGCCTACGCGCCGCCTACAGGTGATACGGCTCGCCGGCGAGGATCTTGGTCGCCCGGAAGAGCTGCTCGAGCAGCACCACGCGAGCGAGCTGGTGGGCCATCGTCTGCGGGCCGAGCGAGATGCGCTCGTCGGCCAGACCGAGTGTGCGGGCGGAGAGGCCCTCGGGACCCCCGATCAAAAAGCAGACGTCCTGGGCGTCGATCCGGCGCTCCGAGAGCCAGCTCGCCCACGCCTTCGAGCTCAGCGCTCGCCCGCCGCGATCGAGAACGACGACGTGCGAGCGCTTCGGGATCCGCCCCTCGATGTTCACCTCGTCGCGCACCTCGATGACATCCACCGGCTGGTGGCGCTCGAGCATCTTGCGGTAGTGAGCGTCGGCCTCCGCGAAGGGCGCCTTCACCTTGCCGACCACCACCACGGCGACCTTCACGGCCGCTCGCCCTGCTTCCAGGCGAGCGCGGCGCCGATCCGATCGATCGTCGGCGGGTGCGTGCCGAAGACGAACGTGAACGCCCCCGGTGGATCCGGATCGGCGAGGTTGCGATCCGCCAGTTGCTGCTGCAGCTCGATCATCCCCTGTGGATCGTCGGTGAGCTGGAGGGCGAACGTGTCGGCCCTCGCCTCCACGGCCCGCGAGAGCTGGTTCCCAGCGATTCCGAGCACGAACGAGGTGGCCGCGATCGCCAGTGCGAATGCGGGGAGGTACGCGGGCTGACCGGGCTCCTCGCCCTCCCTGGCGGCGATGGCCCGGGCCATCCCCGAGGCGAAGATCAGCGCCAGCGGCGTGATCAGGGCGACGAAGATCAGCCCACGCCGGATGTCGTTGCCATGCACGTGGCCGAGCTCGTGCGCCACGACGGAGTTGCGCTCGGAGGGGCTCAGGTCCCGGAGCAGCGTGTCGTAGAGGACCACCCGCTTCGACGAGCCGATGCCGTTGACGTAGGCGTTGATCGCGTTCGTCCGCCGGCTCGCGTCCACCTCGTAGACGTGGCCGACGTCGACATCCGCCCGGCGGGCGAGATCGAGAACGTCGGTGCGAGCTTGCCCGGGGGGCAGCTCCTTGAACTTGTTGAACAGCGGCGCGATGACGACCGGGGCGAGCCAGGTGACGACCGCCGCTCCCAGGACCACCCCCACGCTTCCGGCGATCCACCACCGCCGGCCGAAGCGTCGCATCAGCCAGAGCGCGAAGGTGCCGACGGCGCCGGCCAGGATCGCGCCGATCGCCGTCGCCTTCCCCCAGTCGCTCAAATAGCCGCCCACCGACTGCGTCGACAGCCCGACGTCGACCGAGCGCTCGTGTGCCCAGATGCCGAAGGGGATCGTGACGACCGCGACGACGACCGAGAGCCCCGCGGCGGCGGCGGCGCCACCGAGAACCGGGCGGGCCCCCATCCGCTCGAGGAGCCGCCGCGTCACGGCCGGGCGGCCGGTCGCAAGCAGCACCAGGACGGCGCCCTCCGCGACCAAGCTTCCGACGAGGATCAGACGCTGGCCCGAGGCGTAGTCGCGGGCGTTGACCAGCTCCCCGTGGGAGAAGTAGGCGCTCTCGTCGGCGTGGACCGGCTGCTCGATGTCGCGCGGGCGCAGCAGCCACGCGGCGGCCTCTGCCACGACCACGGCGGCGACCGCCGTGACGCCGAGGCGAACCCACTTTGGCGACGATCGGCCGGGCACCGCCCTACGATAGACCGCCGTTTCTTGGCGCCTGCGCCCGATCCAGGCGCTCCCAACCCTGTGCGAGTCGCCATTCTCACGGACATACACAGCAACCTGCCGGCGCTCGAGGCCGTCCTCGCGGAGATCGACAAGGCCGGTATCGAACATCGTTGGTGCCTCGGCGACGTCGTGGGCTATGGGGCGCAGCCAGACGAATGCGCGCGGCTCGTCTCGGAGCGCTGCGAGCTCACCCTCGTCGGCAACCACGACCTCGCGGTGACCGGCGAGATCGACACCGACGTCTTCTCCGCCTCAGCCGCCGCCGCGGTCGATTGGACCCGCGCCAACGCCGCGGATTCGACCATCGAGTTCCTCAAGGGGCTCGAGCCACAGAACACCGAACAGGACGTCGGCCTCTACCACGCCTCCCCGCGCGACCCCGTCTGGGAGTACGTCCTCGCGGTGGACCAGGCGCGCGAGTGCATGGAGGAGCAGTCGGCGCGGGTGAGCCTGATCGGCCACTCCCACGTCGCCCTCTGGTTCTCCGACGGCCAGGGGCCGCCCGGCGCCGATGGCGGCGGGCAGGCGGAGGGCGGCAGGGAGATCGACCTCTCCGAGGGCCGCTGGCTGCTCAACCCCGGCAGCGCCGGGCAGCCGCGCGACGGGGATCCACGCGCCGCCTGGCTCGAGCTGGATACGGATAGGTGGAGTGCGATCTACCACCGCACGGGGTACAACATCGACGCGGCGGCCGAGCCGATCCGTGAGGCGGGACTGCCCGAGCTCCTCGCCGATCGGCTCTACATCGGGCAGTGATGAACGTGCAGTCCTCGAAATTGACGCGGGCTACTATCGCCGCGATGCCGATGCGCCTGCGGGCCACAGCGCTTGCTCTGGTTTTCGCCGCCTCCGCGGCCCTCTACGGCTGCGGCGGGAGCAGCGGGCCGGACCCGTCGATCGACAAGGCGGAGGCGTCGACCCTGCTCGGGCAGCTGCAGGAGATCAAGGCGAACGTCGACGTCGGCAGTCCCTGCGTGGCCGCTGACCGCACCGACAACCTGATCGCCGACATCCAGAATCTGCCGTCGAGCGTCAACTCAGACGTACGCCAGGCGCTCGACAGCGGTGCCAACAACCTGAAGCTCCTGCTCTCCGGGGACTGCGAGAACCGCGAGACGACGACGACCCCCGAGACGACCACCTCCACGCCGACCGAGACCACCGAGTCGACCACGCAGCGCACGCAGTCCACGACGACCACTCGCACGCAGACCCAGTCCACGCCCACCCAGACCATCCCCGACACGACGACGACGCCTCCTCCGTCGGGCGGGCTCGGACCGGGAGAACTATGAGTCCGCGCAGCCCCCGTGGTGAGCTGATCGCCGACCGCTACCGGATCGAGGACCGCCTCGGGAGTGGCGGGATGTCATCCGTCTTCCGGGCGACCGACACGATCCTCGAGCGCACGGTGGCGGTGAAGATCCTCGCCGAGCACCTCTCCGACGACGAGCGCTTCGTGGCCCGGTTCCGGCGTGAGGCGCTGGCCGTCGCGAAGCTCGTCCACCCCAACATCGTCCAGGTCTACGACACTGGCATCGACCGCGGGCAGCACTACATCGTCATGGAATACGTGCGGGGCCGCTCCGGCGCCCAGCTGCTCCAGGCGCAGGGCAAGCTCGATCCGGAGACCACCGTCGAGATCGGCATCCAGGCGTGCGCCGGCCTCGACTACGCGCACCGCCACGGGATCATCCACCGGGACGTGAAGCCGGGGAACCTGATGATCATCGGCGGCCCCGCCGGCGGCGGCGACATGACCGTGAAGATCACGGACTTCGGGATCGCCCGGGCGAGCGAGCAGACGCGAATCACGCAGGTCGGCTCCGTCGTCGGCACCGCCGCCTACCTGGCGCCCGAGCAGGCGCGCGGTGAGGAGGCGACGCCCGCCTCCGACGTCTACTCGCTCGGCGTCGTCCTCTACCAGTTCCTCACCGGGCGGCTGCCCTACGAGGGCGCCTCGCTCGCCGAGCTCGCCGTCCGCCAGCAATCCGAGCAGCCGCTCCACCCGAGCAACTACAGCGAGGATGTGCCCCAGGCCGTGGGCGACGCGGTCCTCGTCGCGCTCGAGTCCGATCCTTCGCGCAGGTTCGCTGCGGCAGGCGAGCTGGCCGACGCCCTGCGACGCGGCCTCATGGGCCAATCACCGGAGGGGACCGCCGCCACCCGGGTGCTCGGGGATGACACGCCGACTGACCCCACCCGCCACATGCCGAGGACCCGCACGCAGCAGCGTCGCCCGCAGCGTCGCCCCGTGCCGCCGCCCGGCGAGCAGCGCCCCGCCCCCCAGCAGCGCCGGCGGCGGGCGTCGAGCTTCGCCCGGAATGCCCTGATCGTGATCTCGATCCTCCTGCTCGCAGCGGTGGTCGCCGCGATCGTCGCCCTGGCCTCCAGCGGCGGGGGAAACAAGATCGACCTCGATCAGGTCGTCAAGCAGAACGTGAACGACCAGATCGACGCGCTGCGTCAGGTCATCGACGACAACACCAAGTAGCGCTCAGGCGGCCCACGGGGGCACCCCGCCGAGGACCGCCTTCGAGTACTCCGCGTAGCGCCCGGCGGTGATCGCATCGCGTGCGCCGGCCATCAGGCTTTCCATGTAGGTCAGGTTGTGGAGCGTCAGCAGGCGCGTGCCGGTCAGGTCCTTGTTCCGGGCCAGGTAGTGGAGGTAGGCCCGCGTGTGGCGCGCGCAGCCCTCGCAGGCGCACCCCTCGACCGGCGGGGAATCGTCATCCGCGTAGGCGGACTTGGTCAGGTCGAGGCGGAAGCGCCCTTCGGGCGCGGGAGCGAGCGCCGTTCCATGCCTCGCGAGGCGCGTCGGGATCGCGCAGTCGAAGACGTCGATGCCCATGCCGATACCCGCCAGCAGGTCGTCCACCTCGCCGATCCCGAGCAGATGAACCGGGGCCTCGTCGGGCAGGAGCGGAACGGTGAACGCCAGGACGCGGTGCATCTCGGACTTCTCACGGCCGAGCGTGCCGCCGATCGCGATCCCGTCGACCGCAGCGGCGGCGTTGCGCTCCGCGGACTCCCGGCGCAGATCCTCGTGGACCCCTCCCTGAACGATCCCGAAGACGGCCTGCCCCGCCGGGCCTTCCCGCTCGTGCCAGGCGAGGCAGCGATCGAGCCAGCGGTGGGTTCGCTCGGTGGATCGGGCTGTGTACTCATAGTCGGCGTGGGCGGGCGTGCACTCGTCGAAGGTCAGCGCAATGTCGGAGCCGAGAGCGGCCTGGATGCGCATCGACTCCTCTGGGCCGAGGAAGCGATCGGAGCCGTCGAGCAGCGACTGGAAGGCCACACCCTCCTCGGAGATCTCGACCTTGGCGCCCCCCGGACCGCCCCCCCGCCGGCCCTTGATCTCGTCGGCGACGCCGCCGTGCGCCAGCGAGAACACCTGGAACCCGCCCGAGTCGGTGATGATCGCCCGCTCCCAGCCCATGAAGCGGTGCAGCCCGCCCCGGGCCCTGATCGCCTCCTCCCCGGGCGCCAGGTGCAGGTGGAAGGTGTTGCCGAGGACCATCTCGTAGCCGAGCCCGGCGACCTCCCGCGAGGAGAGGCCGCGAACGCTGCCCTTGGTCGCGAGCGGGATGAACGCGGGCGTGGGGACCGATGCGCGCCCGAGACGAAGCAGGCCCGTGCGGGCATCGCCGTCACGGGCCTGGATCTCAAACCGGAGCCTGTCTGGATCAGACCTGATCCGGTCAGGTTATGCGGGCCGCCTGCTCTCCTCGCGCAGCGAACGCCCGGTCATCGACTCCGGCTGGGCGATGCCGAGGAGGTCGAGAGCGGTCGGGGCGACGTCGGCGAGGATTCCGGAGTCGCGGAGCCTGATGTCCTGAACCGTCGCGATCAGGGGTACCGGGTTGATCGAGTGCGCCGTGTTGGGCGAGCCGTCGGGCTCGAGCATCTGCTCGGCGTTGCCGTGGTCGGCGGTGACGAGCAGGGCGCCGCCCTTCTCGTGGACGGCGGTGATCACCTCTCCGAGCCGCCGGTCCACCTCCTCGACGGCGCCGATGGCGGCCGGGATCACGCCGGTGTGGCCGACCATGTCGGGATTGGCGAAGTTGATGATCCCGAAGCGGTAGCCGTCGTCGCGCCAGTGCTCGTCGAAGGCCGTCGCTGCAGCCGCTGCGCTCATCTGCGGCTTGTGGTCGTAGGTGGGGACGTCCCTGGGTGAGTCGACCAGGTAGCGCTCCTCCCCACTCCACTCCCGCTCGCGCCCACCGTTGAAGAAGTAGGTGACGTGCGCGTACTTCTCCGTCTCGGCGACGTGCAGCTGGCGCTCGCCCTCCTCGGCGATCACCTCCGCGATCGTGACCTTCGGCTCGCGTGGCGGGAAGGCCACGGGATACGGCCAGCCGCTCTGGTACTCGGTCATGGTCGTCAGCGCGAACGGGCCGGCGCCGCTGCGATCGAACTCGTGGAAATCGGCTTCGCCGAGCGCGCGGGTCAGCTGCCGAGCCCGGTCGGGGCGGAAGTTGATGAAGAGGAACGGCTCGTCCGGCTCGGCGCCGTCGTAGTCCCCGATCACGGTCGGATCGATGAACTCGTCGGTGACCCCCTCCTCATAGGAGTCACGGATCGCGTGCATGGCGCCCTCCGCTCGGGGCGCCCGCGCGTGGACGATCGCGTCATACGCACGCTTGGTCCGGTCCCAGCGGCGGTCGCGATCCATGCCCCAGTAGCGGCCGCCGACTGTGCCGATGCTGCCTGCGTGGCGCAGCCAGCGTTCCACCTCCTCGACGTACCCGGCGCCCGCCGTGGGCGCGGTATCGCGGCCGTCGGTGAGGGCGTGGAGCACGAGCTCCGAGACCCCCTCCTCCCCCGCCAGCTCGATCACGGCCTCGATGTGCTCCCAGCCGGAGTGGACGCCGCCGTCGGAGATCAGGCCGACGGCGTGCAGGCGCCCGCGCCGGGATCCCCGCGCGAGACCGCACGCCGCCCGCAGCGCATCGTTCTCGAAGAAGCTCCCGTCCGCGATCGCCTCGTCGATGCGCGCCAGATCCTGCTTGACGACGGCCCCCGCGCCGAGATTGAGGTGCCCCACCTCCGAATTGCCCATCTGCCCCTCGGGCAGGCCGACATCACGCCCCGAGGTCGACAGGGTGGTGTGCGGGTAGGTGGACCAGAGCTCGTCGAAGACCGGTGTATCCGCCTGGGAGACGGCGTTGCCCGGGCCATCGGGCGCAAGCCCCCAGCCGTCGAGAATCACCAGTGCGAGTGATGGGACCGGGATGCTCGTCGGGCCGGCCGGCAATGGGGACATGTGTCAGCGAGCAGCTTCGACGATCGCCGCGAAGTCCGCGGGATCGAGGCTTGCGCCGCCGACCAGGGCACCGTCGACATCCGCCTCGGAGAGCAGCTCGGCGGCGTTGTCCGGTTTCACCGAGCCGCCGTAGAGGATCCGGATCGCCCCGGCCGCGGTGTCCGAGCGCTCGTCGATCAGGCCGCGGATGAGGGCAAGCGCCTCCTGCGCTTGCTCGGGAGTGGCCGTCCGCCCGGTGCCGATCGCCCAGATCGGCTCGTAGGCGACCACCACCTCGCTCAGGCGGGCGTCCGGCACCTCGGCGAGATCGGCCCGGACCTGGCGGGTGAGGACCTCCTGGGTCTCGTCGGCGTCACGCTGGGCCTCGTTCTCGCCAACGCAGAGGATCGGCTCCAGCCCGGCCCCGAGCGCCGCGGGCACCTTCCGGGCCAGGGCCTCGTCGGTCTCGTTGAAGTACTGGCGGCGCTCCGAGTGCCCGAGGATCACTGCGTGGACGCCGAGGTCAATCAGCATCGGCGCTGAGACCTCACCGGTGAAGGCGCCCTCCTCGGCCTCGTGCATGTTCTGGGCGGCGACCCGGACCGGGCTCTGGAAGCAGAGCTCGATAGCGGTCCTCAGGGAGGTGAAGGGCGGGCAGAGGACGACCTCCGGCTCCGCGGAGTCGGCGATGCGGGGCAGGAAGTCAGCGAGGAAGCGCTCGGTCTCCTCGGTCGTCTTGTGCATCTTCCAGTTGGCCGCGAGGTACGCCGTCCTGTCAGGCATCCTGGAGCGCCTCCAAACCCGGCAGCGTTTGACCTTCCATCAGCTCCAGCGATGCGCCGCCGCCTGTGGAGAGCCAGTCGACCGCGTCCGCCAGCCCGAACTTCTGCAGCGCCGCGACCGAATCCCCGCCCCCCACCACCGTGTGGCCCGGAGCCGCCGCGACCGCGTCGGCCACACCCCGGGTTCCCCCCGCGAAGGCCTCGAGCTCGAAGGCGCCCATGGGGCCATTCCAGAAGACGGTCCCGGCTCGCGCGATCCGCTTGCCGAAGTTGGCGATCGTGTTGCTGCCGATGTCGAGCCCCATCCAGCCCTCGGGCACGTCGACGCCGTTGAGCAGCCGGCTCTCGGTCTCGGCATCGAACTCACGCCCCAGGCAGAGGTCCTCGGGCAGCTCCAGCATCGTGTCGCTTCCCTCGGCCTCCTCGAGAACCCGGGTGGCCGACTCGACGCCCTCCTCCTCCACGAGCGAGTCACCCGTGTCGCGACCCTCTGCCTTGAAGAA
Source organism: Solirubrobacterales bacterium (assembly GCA_035712865.1). Taxonomy (GTDB): domain Bacteria; phylum Actinomycetota; class Thermoleophilia; order Solirubrobacterales; family 70-9; genus DASUPK01. Next base: position 2,101 of record DASTAI010000378.1, on the reverse strand, counting down.
GGAGAAGCACATCGCGCCGCCGATCAGGATCTCCTCCGCGAAGCCGAGGAAGCGATCGATCACGCCCAGTTTGTCGGTGACCTTCGCGCCGCCGAGGACGATCACCAGCGGCCGCTGCGGGTCGTCGCGCACAGCCGTGAGCTCGACGACCTCCCTCTCGAGCAGGAGCCCCGCATAGCCCGGGAGGTGGTGGGCCACTCCCTCCGTCGCGGCGTGGGCGCGATGGGCGGAGCCGAAGGCGTCGTTGACGTAGAGCTCCGCCAGGGATGCGAGCGCCTCGGCCAGCGCCGGGTCGTTCTTCGTCTCGCCCGGCTCGAAGCGGCTGTTCTCCAGCAGGAGAACCTCGCCGGGGCCCAGGGCCGAGGCCATCGCGGACACCTCCTCGCCCACCACGGCCGGCGCTTGCTTCACCTCGGTGCCGAGCAGCTGGCCGAGGCGCTCACCCACCGGCGCCATCGAGAGGGCGGGGTCCCGTCCCTTCGGGCGGCCGAGGTGCGACACCAACACCACGCTCGCGCCGCGATCCCGCAGAAGCTCGATCGTCGGGAGCGAGGCGCGGATGCGCGTGTCGTCGGTCACCACGCCCTGCTCGAGTGGGACGTTCAGGTCCGCCCGCAGCAGGGTGCGGCGACCCTCGACCTCCGCGTCTCTGACGCTCGCCTTGGTGAACGTGCGAGCGGCGGTTCGCTCTGGGCTCACTGCCTGCGTCGGGGAGCGCTAAGCCCCGACCGTCGCCGGCTGCAGCACCTTCTCCGCGAGCTCCACGCAGCGGTTCGAGTAGCCCCACTCGTTGTCGTACCAGGAGAAGACCTTGACGAACCTGCCGTCGAGGACCGTCGTCTGCTCGGCGTCGAAGACGGACGAGAACGGATCGGTGACGATGTCGGCCGAGACGATCGGGTCCTCGATGTACTCGAGAATCCCCTCGAGCGAGCCCTCGGAGGCCTCTATCATCGCCGAGTTGATCTCCTCGGCGCTCGTCTCGCGCGCCACGTCGCAGGTGAGGTCGACCAGCGAGCCCGTGATCACGGGCGCGCGGATCGCGACGCCGTTGAGCTTGCCCTGCAGCTCCGGCAGGACGAGCCCGATCGCCTTGGCTGCTCCCGTGGAGGTCGGGATCAGATTGACCGCCGCCGCACGCGCCCTGCGGTAGTCCTTGTGGGGCATGTCCTGGAGGCGCTGGTCCGCGGTGTAGGCGTGGATCGTGGTCATCAGTCCCCGCTCGATGCCGACCGTGTCGTGGAGGACCTTGGCCACCGGCGCCAGGCAGTTCGTGGTGCAGGAGGCGTTGGAGATGATGTTGTGCTGCTCCGGGTCGTAGGCGGACTCGAAGTTCACGCCCAGGACCACCGTGATGTCGGGGTCGGTCGCCGGTGCGGAGATGATCACCTTCTTCGCTCCCGCGTCGAGATGCTTCTGGGCGTCCTCGCGCTTTGTGAAGAGCCCGGTCGACTCGATCACGACCTCCACGCCGAGGTCGGCCCACCGCAGGTTGGCCGGGTCCTTCTCGTTCAGCACCCTGATCTCGGAGCCGTCCACCTTGATGCCGCGCTCAGAAGCCTCGATCTCGCCCTGGAAGCGACCGAGCACCGAGTCGTACTTGAGGAGGTGGGCGATCATCTCGGTGTCGATCAGGTCGTTGACCGCCACGAACTCGACGTCCGAGCCGGCCGCGTGGGCGGCGCGGAACAGGTTCCGCCCGATCCGCCCGAATCCGTTGATACCGACCTTCACTGCCATTTGGAGTCCTCCTCGGAGATCGGAGCTTTGTGTCTACCCAAGGTATCGAGCGTCAGGCGCGCCGGGTCAGCGATCGTGCGAGACGGAGACCTCGACCAGGTAGCCGTCCGGATCGCTCAGCCTGCAGCAGTAGTTCCCCGAGCCGAAGGCCGGCTGGCTGCCGGGCTCGGCGACTGGGTCGCCCCCGTTCGCCGAGCCGGACTCGAAGGACGCCTTGACGGCCGGGATGCTCTTGGCCGGAAACGAGATGAGCCCGAAACCGGGCCGAGGGGAGTCCTCGGCGAGCTCGATGTAGAACTCGGCCTTGACGAAGCCCCAGCTGACGGCGTTGGCGGGCGCCTCCTGGCGGCGCCAGCCGAGT
>DASTAI010000377.1:0-5988 GCA_035712865.1 Solirubrobacterales bacterium | reverse complement strand
TGCATGTGGCGCACCTCGTCTACGAGCTGGGTCGAGAGGTAGCTGCCCTCCTCCTCGTCATCCTGCGCCAGCACGAGCCCCACGAACTGCGTTGAGATCCGCTCCTCGGCGACCATCAGCGAGCTGAGGGCGAAGTAGAGGAGGTCGCGCTCGCTCTGCTCGAGGCCGTTCCAGTCTGCGGGGTCACGGGTGAGATCGATGTCCTGCGCGGCCCAATGAGCGTGCTCCCAGTCCAGGTAGAGCTCCTGCGGCTCCTTGAGGGCCACCTGAGTCGGTGGTGCGCTCACCCAGGCACCTTGGCCCGGATGACCGCGGAGCCGGCATGCTCGTGCACCCGATGGGTCTCGGTGACCTCGATTCCCTCGAACCCGGCCTTCGCGAGCTCGCGATCGAAGTCCGCGCGGGTGAGTGCTCCGGCGATGCATCCGGTCCACTGAGCCATGTCGCGGCGGGTGCCCTCGTCCATGTCCGGGTCGGCGACCACATCGCTGACGGCGAATCGACCGCCGGGCCGAAGCACGCGCGCGGCCTCGCGAAAGACGGCCGGCTTGTCCCCCGAGAGATTGATGACGCAGTTGGAGATCACCACGTCGACTGAATCGTCCGGCAGCGGGATCTCCTCGATCGTCCCCTTCAACCACTCGACGTTCTCGACTCCCGATTCAGCCTGGTTCCGTCGAGCGAGCTCGAGCATCTCGTCGGTCATGTCGAGCCCATATGCCCGACCGGTCGAGCCAACCCGCCGGGCCGAGAGCAAGACGTCGATGCCACCGCCCGAGCCGAGGTCGAGGACCGTCTCGCCCTCGTGAAGCTCGGCGACCGCACTCGGGTTGCCGCAGCCGAGCGAGGCGAGCTTGGCGGCATCGGGGAGCCCCGCTCGGTCATCGCTTGCGTAGAGACCGGAGCCGAAGGTCTCGCCACCACAGGCGTCGGGCACGTCGGTGCCACAGCCGCAGGAGCCGCCCGCGGCATCGGAGGGCCCGCAGCAGGCGACGCGGCCTTCGCCGACCGAATCAGCAGCCGCCGCGTACCGCTGCCGGACCGCCTCGCGAACCTCGTCGGCGGAGGTCATTTCGCAAGCCACGCCCTGAGCTCCTCGACGGCGCCGGGCTCGACGTAGTAGTACGCCCAGAGGCCGCGGCGCTCGGAGCCGACGATGCCTGCCTCTCGCAGGACCTTGAGATGGTGCGAAACGGTGGGCTGGGAGAGGTCGAAGAGCGGAACCAGCTCGCAGACACAGACCTTGCCGGCGTGCTTTCTCAAGACGTCGACCAGCTGCATGCGGATTGGGTCGCCGAGGGCTTTGGCCACGGCGGCCATCCGCTCGGCCTGGCCGCGTTCAATGTCTGGGTAGACGACCGGTTCACAGCAGGGCTCGCCGACAGGGCGCTTTTGCTTCGGCGCGAGCTCCAAATCGACGGGCATCGATTTACCCTAATCGATTGAATAGATATTTGTCAACCTTTACGATCACGGCATCGCGACGTTTCCCGACGAGGAGTTCCGGCGCCTGGGCGTGAGCGAAAAACGACGGGGCAGAAAAGGAGAAGCTCGATGGATCAGTCAACGGTCGCCGTGATAACCGATATCCACGGCAATCTCCCGGCCCTCCAGGCAGCGCTTGCGCGGATCGACGAACTCGGGATTCAGACGACTTACTGCGGCGGGGACCTGGTCGGCTACGGGCCGTGGCCGAATGAGGTCTGCGACCTGATTCAGGAGCGGGGGATCCCCACCATCTACGGCAACTACGACTACGCGATCGGCCGGGACGAGGAGGACTGCATGTGCGCCTACCAGGACCAGCACGACCGCGACCTCGGCCAGCTCTCGGTCTACTGGACGCTGGAACACACGAACCGGGCGTCAAAGGAGTTCATGCGCGGGCTGCCCTTCGACCTGCGCTTCGAGCTCGGCGGCCAGCGCATCCTGCTCGTCCACGGCTCGCCGCGGAAGGTCAACGAGTACCTCTTCGAGGACAAGCCGGCGAAGACGTTCGAGCGGATCGCAGCGGGGGCCGACTGCGACGTGATGGTCTTCGGCCACACGCACAAGCCCTGGATCCACACCTACGGCGAGACCCTCTTCGTCAACTGCGGCTCGGTGGGCAAGCCCAAGGACGGCGATCCGCGTGGCGGTTTCGCGATTCTCGAGTCCGCGGGTGAGGGCGTGGAGGCCCGAATCGAGCGCTTCGACTACGACGCCGAGTACGTCGCCTCTCAGGTAGCGGAGTCGGGGCTCCCGGCCGAGTACGGCGAGAAGCTGCTGGTCGCCGCCTGATGCCACAGGAACCACCGCTGCCTCGGCGACTACTCGCTGAGTTCCTCGGTTCCGCCTTTCTCGCCGCCGTGGTGATCGGCTCGGGCATCGCCGCGGCGAACCTCTCCCCCGGCGAGACCGGTCTGCAGCTCTTCGAGAATGCCGCAGCGACGGCGGCGGGCCTGTTCGCGATCATCCTCATGTTCGGCCCTGTCTCCGGTGGCCACTTCAACCCGGTCGTCTCCCTGGTCGACGCGAGTTTCGGCGGGCTCCGGTGGCGGGATGCATTCAGCTACATCCCGGCCCAGGTCGCAGGTTGCATCGCCGGCGCGGTGCTGGCGAACGGGATGTTCGCTCTGACGGCGATCAGCATCTCCACGAAGCACCGAGCCTCGGAGGCTCACCTCCTGGCCGAGGTGGTCGCGACGGTCGGGCTGCTGCTGGTGATCTTCTCCCTCGCGCGAACGAGGAGAAGCTCGCTCGCGCCCGCCGCCGTGGGCGCCTACATCGGGGCGGCCTACTTCTTCGCCAGCTCCACCAGCTTCGCCAACCCCGCCATCACGGTCGGGCGCGCGTTCTCCGACACCTTCGCCGGCATCGCCCCCCTGTCGGTGCCCTCATTCATCGTCGCCCAACTCGTGGGCGGAGCGGTGGCGATCGGACTGATCCGGGCTCTCTACCCGGAGATCACGCCCGCTGAGGCAGCGGACGTGATGCTGCCCCATGAGACGGTTGAGGAGGGCGTCCGCGTCAGCGCCGGCGCCTGAGCGCCAGTACGGCGCCGACCGCAAAGCCGAGCACCGCCGCTCCGATCGCGATCTCGTTGCGGTGCTCGCTGATCTGGCGCTTGACGTCGGTGACCTCGATCCAGCGGTGGCGGAGGGCATCGACGGAGCGGGAGAACTCCTCGCGCTGCTTGACGATGTCGCTGCGGATCTGCTCGGCCGAGCGGGTGCCCGGCGGCGGAGGCGACCAGCGCCCGTTGCCGCGGGTTTGCATCGTCCGGCCGGCTGGGGTGCTCACGATGTGTCCTCCTCTCCGAAGGCCGCCTTGATCTCCTTGGCCTCCTCGATGGCCATGTCGGGCGTGGGCGGGGCGCCGCGCTGAAAGGCGCGATAGGCGAAGAAGCCCGCGCCGGCCCCGATCAGCAGGAAGATGGCGGCCTCGACGAAGAAACCCGCCCAGAAGTTGTTGAAGACCAGGTCGTTGAGCAGCCAGGCGATCCCGTGCATGATCAGCAGGAGCGCCAGCAGCGCGAAGATCCCGGCCACGAGACCGGCGACCGAGCCGCGGAGCAGGCGGTTGACCTTCTCGGTGACCTCGGTCTTGGCGAGCTCGATCTCCTCGCGGACGAGCAGGGAGGCCCGGTCCGAGACCTCGAAGACCAGCTCTCCCACGGTCATGTCCTCGGGCGCCTTGGCGCCGTTGCCGGGGGTACTCGGCGTCGGCGGCGGCGGCGGCGTTCCAGCCCCCTGACCGGGGCCCGCTCCGGGGGTGGGCTCGCCGTTCGTCACTCGGGCGGATCCTCGTTGAAGACGCGGCGCCAGATGACCTCGGAGAGGCGATGCGCGGCCACGGTCGCGAGGGCGCCGGTCGCGGCCAGCATCCCCGCCCAGATCAGTCGCCTCAGGATGTCGCTCTGCATCGCTCTCGTCCTTTCCCGCGCTACTGCGAGGAGTAAACCAACTCAGCGCCGCTGCCGTTCGCCTGCGGCGCTCCACGCTCGGCGTAGGCTGCCCAGCGCTCGAAGAAGGTCCGGTAGACGCCGTGCGTCCACGTAGGATCGGCGGCCTCGAGCAGGCCGTGCGAGCCGGCGGGAAGGATCCAGACCCGGACGAGGTCGTTGTGCTTGGCCGCCGCCGCCAGCAGGCGCGCCTGATCGACCTTGACGATCGGATCGTCCTCCGGGTGGAGGATCAGCAGCGGCACCTTCGCGTTCGGAACTCGGTCGATCCCGCGAGCGTGGGTCCAGATCTCCTCGGCGCTGACGCCGTAGTAGGGCGCCGAGACGAACTCCATGACCTTGTCCATGTCCTCCGCCTCGGGAGGCCAGCGGCCGGAGCGAACGCGGGAGATCAGAGCCGCCTGAAAGGCCTTGTGCAGGACGTAGCGCGGGTGGTCGCGGGGAACCTCCTCCGACAGCCGCGCCCAGGCGTCCTTCGGGACGGCTGGCGGTGAGACCGCCAGGATCCCGCCGTCGAGCTCGCTCGCCGTCGACTCCTGATCGGAGGCGTTCAGCACCGAGCTGCCGCCGAGGGAGATGCCGAGGGCCCCGACGCTGGTCGCGCCGAGCTCCTTCATGTAGGCGGCGAGGGCGAGGATGTCCTGTCCCTCCTTCCAGCCGGCGGTTGATGGAGCCGGGCTGGTCAGCTCGGTCATCCCGAAGCTGCGCAGGTCCAGCGCGGCGACGTTGAAACCCCACTCGTAAAAGGCCCGGACGGCGATCTGCCGGACGTAGTCGAAGCGGCTGGAGGTGAAGAGCCCGTGGACCACGATCAGGCCGGGGCGGGCCGCCTCCTGCAGCGCGATCGAGGCCGCGATCCGCTCGCCGTCGGCGCCCTCGACGATGTGGTCCTGGAACTGGCCCGGGTAGCGGTAGCCGATCACAGCGCCCTCGCGGTGCTGGGCGACGACGAAGTTGGAGATGTCGGCGAAGCCGCGCCGCAGCTCGGCGAAGTCGGAGTGACGCAGGTGGTTGGGGATGGCTTCGAGATCTGACATCAGCGCGTCCATGCTGCGCTCGCGCTCGGGAGGGACCGGCAGCGGGCGCCTGCCGCGCTGCTCCAGCCCGCGGAGGAAGTCCCGGACGCGCCCGCCGATCAGCTGGCCGAAGAGCCACAGCGGCAGCAGGATGATCCCGGCCAGGACGTTGGCGATCTTCGCGGCCCCGTGCAGGACCCGGTCCTGCCGCTCGGTTCTGGCGAGCCCTTCCCACATACCGCTTGGACCTAGCCCGGCACCGCGTCGCTGACGGGCCGCGGCTCGAGGCCGTCGCAGATGGTCTCGATCACCAACTGCTTGGCCCGCTCGTAGTCGGCGTCCGTGCTCGGAATCGAGTCGAAGATCCAGCCCGTGAGCAGCTGCTCGATCGCCCCGTAGAAGACCATCGCCGCGAAGCTCGGATCGACGTCGTCACGGAACTCGCCCTTGGCCTGGGCGTCGGAGACGATCTCCGCGACGAGGTCGTAGGCCCGCCGGATCTCGGGCAGGTGCGTCTGGCCGAAGGAGTTCGCCGCCCGGGTGACCTCGACGATGATCACCTTCATCAGCTCCGGCTCGTGCCGGTAGGACTCGATGATGAAGTTGGCGACGCCGGCGAGCTTTTCGCGCGGCGGCACGTCGCTGGCCCGGATCTCCTGGCTCGCCTCCACCAGCAGCGCCCAGCGCTCGGAGAAGATCTCGTTGAGCATCTGGTCCTTCGAGTCGAAGTAGTGGTAGACGAGGCCGTAGGCGACGCCCGCCTCGGCCGCCACGTCGGAGACGCGGGACGAATGGAAGCCCTGGCGGGCGAAGACGGTGATCGCGGCGTCGAGAATCGCTCGACGCTTGTCCTGGGCGGGCGCCTGAGCCATCAGGGCGCTCCCACCAGGACGTCATCGGGCCAGCGGTACGCCTCCGGCCGGCGGTTTCTGAGCGAGGGCAGACTCTCACGGATCCGGTCCTGGCTCTCGAAGTCGAGGTCGGCCGCCACGAAGCACTCGCGGTCCGGCGCCTGCGCGAGAACCACAC
>DASTAI010000376.1:0-13237 GCA_035712865.1 Solirubrobacterales bacterium | reverse complement strand
CGCTTCAACGTCCCCCACGTCTACGCGAGCACCCGCCAGGCCGGCATCCAGACGGCCGGGTGGATTTTGGCCGAGGACCGCGGGCTGCTGCTCGAACAGGCCCGGTACAACTCGCGGGTCGCGGTAATCGACGCCCCGGGTCTGAGCGCCATCGACCTCACGGCCGGTCTCCAGAGCTTCAAGCCGAGCGCGGAGACCGAGGCCGCCGTCGCCAATGAGACGAAGGTGCTCCAGCGGCACGGCAAGCAGGGCAAGGCTCTCTTGCGAGACATCGACACGTACGTGTCGGGAATCAACGCCTATCTGGCCGCGACGAATTCGCCGAACGCTCCCTGGACCCGCAATGACGTCTACGCCGTCAACGCGCTCAAGGGCCAGTTCCTTGGCCAGGGCGGCGGGCGGGAGGCGGCCAACTCGATGTTCCTGAGCGGGCTCCAGCAACACCTGGGCAAGGGCCGGGGCTTCCAGGCCTTCAACGACCTCCGGCAATTCAAGAACCCCCGCAACGTGACCACCGTGAACGGCAAGTTCCCCTACGGCCACATTCCCCGGAAGCATCCGGGCAGCGTCGTCCTGGACAACGGCAGCTTCAGCCCCACGCCGGCCGTTCCGGCGAGCATCGCTCGGAAGTACGCGTATAAGAGAACTTCGGCGAGCAACGAGTTGATGGTGACCGGCAGCCACTCCACCACGGGTCACCCGATCATGGTCGGAGGCCCGCAGATCAGCCACTTCTTCCCGGGGCTGGTGCTGGAGATCGACATGCACGCACCGCACCTTCACTGGCGAGGCGCGACCTCGGCGCCCTTCCCCGGCTACCTGTTGATCGGCCGGACTCCCCGCTTCGCCACGACACTGACCTCCGCCAGTTCGGACATCATCGACCAGTACGCCGAAACGCTCTGTGGCGGCAGCAATGAGCGCTACCTCTACAGGGGCAGGTGCCGGCAGATGGGCCACTTCAACGCGGGAACGCTCGATGGGAAGCCGGTGAGCTTCCTGACGACCGTCCACGGGCCGGTTCAGGGCTACGGCAGAGTCCATGGGCGAGAAGTCGCCATCACGTCGAAGCGCTCCAGCCGGGGGAAGGACGTTCTCGATCAGCTGTTCTTCCGCCGCCTCTCGAACGGGTCGATCAAGAACCCGAACGACTTCTTCCAGGCGGCGTCCCTGACGCCCCAGACCTTCAACTCCTTCTACATCGATGCGAAACACATCGCCGAGTACACGAGCGGCCGCCTGCCGATCCGCAATCCGAACGTCGATCCGGGGCTGCCGACCAAGGGGACGGGTCAGTACGAGTGGCGGGGCTTCGTCAAGGCCAAGGACCACATCCATGGCAAGGACAACAAGCAGGGCTTCATGACCAACTGGAATAACGGCACCGCCCGCGCCTTCGGAGCGGCCGATGACGACTGGGGGAAGAACTCCTCGGTCCAGCGGGTCAACCTGCTCAACTTCAACCTCAAGCGCCTGAAGAAGAATGGCAAGTGGTCCCCGCCCACTGTTGCCTCCGCAATGAACGCAGCGGCCACCGAGGACGTGCGGGCGATTGTGATGGTTCCAGTGCTCGCCAAGCTCCTGCGCGGATCGACTGCACCGTCCCCGCAGGCGAGCCAGATGGTCGAGCTGCTCAAGCAGTGGCGCCAGCAGGGCGGCAGCCGACTGGACCGGAACGGCGACGGCCTGATCGATGCAGCTGGCGCGCCCATTATGGACACGGCCTACCCGCTGATCGTCAACAACGCGATGGCGGCGCGCCTCGGGCAGCCGCTGATCACTCAGCTGAACACGCTGCTCTCCCGCTTCGACCAGCCGCCCGCCGGCCAGGAGGTCGGTTGGTTCCAATACTTCGACCGCGACATCAGGGGTCTGCTCGCCAAGAAACGCAACAAGCTCCCCGATCACTTCAACCTGACGTACTGCGGCAAGGGCCACCTGGGTCTCTGCCGCTCCGAGATCTGGACCGCGATCCAGGCTGCCGCGAATCAGCTGACCGCCCAGCAGGGCACGGCCAATCCGGCCGCGTGGCGGGCCGACGCCGCGGATGACGACTTCACCTACGGCCCGTTGCCGCTGGTGACCTCCCCCTACTCGAACCGCCCGACGGGGATCCAGCAGGTCATCTCGTTCAAGAAGTAATTCTCATCAAACATTTGCTTTGGGATTAGGGCGGCTTAGCCGCCGCCCGCAACCCTGGCTCCATGAACAGACGCCGTGGAGCACTGACACTCGTCGTTGCCGCCGTTCTCGGCGGCGCCGTGACCAGCGGGATCCTCGCGGTCACTGGAACCTTTGGAACGGGAGCCGCGTCGAGCGGCGCCGTGATTCAGCAGGCCGCCGCCAGCGGCACTTCTGCCGCCTCGACCTCGAGCGGCGACGTCAGCGGTCTCTACGCGGACGCCTCTCCGGGCGTCGTTCAGATCACTTCGAAGGGCAGCTCGCAATCGTCGGGCTCCGGGCCGCTCCCGCAGTCGGGCCAATCCGAGGCCACCGGGACCGGCTTCGTGATCGACGAACAGGGCGACATCCTCACCGCCGCCCACGTCGTCGACGGTGGCTCCTCGATCACGGTCACGTTCCAGGATGGGACCACGCGCACGGCCAGCGTGTCGGGCAAGGACGACGCGACCGATGCCGCGGTCATCAAGGTCGATCCGTCGGGCCTGGACCTGCACCCCCTGAAGCTCGGAGACTCGGGCTCGCTTCAGGTCGGAGACGAGCTCGCGGCCATCGGAACTCCGTTTGGCTACTCGGAGAGCCTCAGCACCGGCGTCGCATCTGGCCTCGATCGGACGATCCAGGCCCCCAACGGCTTCACCGTGGCTCACGCGATCCAGACCGACGCCGCCCTCAATCCCGGCAACTCCGGCGGCCCTGTGCTCAACTCCGACGGCGACGTGATCGGGATCGCCGATCAGATCGCGACCAACGGCGGCGGCGACAGCTTCACCGGCGTCGGCTTCGCGGTGCCGATCGACCTGGTCAAGTCCGAGCTCAGCCAGCTCGAGGCCGGCCAGTCCGTCGAGCACGCCTTCCTCGGAGTCAGCACCGGCAACTCACAGTCGGGCACGCCGGGCGCTCTCGTCGGCTCGGTTGCTTCGGGTAGCCCGGCCGCCGACGCGGGTCTTCACACCGGCGACGTCGTCACCGCCGTCGACGGGACCCAGATCACAAGCGGCGACGGGCTCGTCGCGGAGATCGCGGGTCACAAGCCCGGCGACAAGATCACCCTGACGGTCCATCGGAACTCGCAGACGAGCACGGTGGATGTGACGCTCGGGACGCAGCCGAGCCAGGCCGGCCAGTAGCTAGGAGCTGGTCAGGAAGGCGCGGAGGCTCTCGCGGTCCTCGGCGCAGGCGGAGCAGCCGGTGAGGTGCGCCCGCATGCCCGGGATGGCGGCGTCCGCATCGGCTCCCGAGAGCTCCAGCTGCACGTAGCGATCGAGCTCCTCGAAGCAACGCTCGCAACTCAGCTCCGGTCCGGCCGGACCAAGCAGGCGACCGATCACCCGGTTTTCCTGCGTCATTCTGTTACCTCCGTCTGCTCGTCAAGGATCATGCCGCGCTCGGCGAGTGCCGCCCGGAGGCGCTTGCGCGCGTCGTGGAGCACCTTGTAGAGCGCGCCCCTGGTGGTGCCGAGCCGTTCGGCGAGGACGTCGATCGGCACCTCGTTCAGGGCAAGTGCCACCAGCACCTGGCGCTGGCGCGGGGTGAGGCTCTTTTCGATCTCCTCGCGGACGGCCGCGAGCAGGTCGTTCATCTCGACCTCGCCTTGCGGGGCGGGACCGGGGTCGGGAACCTGCGGCCACTGCTCCGCCTCGAGCGGGAGCTCGCGCCCCTGCCAGGCCCGCTTGCGGATCGTTGCGGCCGCCTCGTAGAGGGCGAACTTGTACGCCCAGGTGGTGAACTTGCTCTGACCGCGGAAGTCATCCAGCTTGCTGAGGATCGCCACCATGGCGTCCCCGGCGCTCTGCTCGGCCAGGTCCTCCTGGTCGCCTCCGCGGATCTGGCTCATCCGATCGCAGCGGCGTCGGACCTCGAAGCGGGCGGCGCGGAGGAGCAGCTCCCGCAGCTCAGCGATGGCCGTGTCGCGGTCGCGGTTCCCAGGGCGCAGGCGCTCGACCCACTTCTGGGATTCTGAATCCATTCGGTCGACGAGTTGGGTCGGCTCAGCCATGGCGGTAGCCATGTCTTCTTAGCGTCATCGGCACCCCACTTCTTACCCCAGGTGAGAGGACGTAAGGACCGTCGCGGTGGCGACGCAAAGGGATCGAGAGCTCAAACGGCGCGGCGCCGGGTGGCCCGCGCACCGAAAAGGAGGCTTCATCGATGTCCAGCGTCACCACCATCAGATCGCAGGCGCCGGCCCGTGGCGAGACCATGTCGTCGAACGGACAGGCGTCGTCCGCGGCTGAGCGCCGGTTGGGGATCGCCGCGCACCAGGCGTTCTGGCTCCTCCGCATCGCCTTCACCGTCGCACCGATCCTGTTCGGACTCGACAAGTTCTTCAACTGGTCGGTCGACTGGCCCGACTATCTGGCCGGCTGGGTCAACGACATCGTTCCGGGCAGCGGCCAGGACTTCATGTACGTCGTCGGCGGAGTGGAGATCCTGGCCGGCTTCCTCGTCCTGCTGGCCCCGCGCATCGGCGCCTTCGTCGTCGCCGCGTGGCTCGGTGGGATCGTCGTCAACCTGCTCACCGTCAACCCGCCGCAGTACTACGACATCGCCCTGCGGGACTTCGGGCTGATGCTCGGCGCGCTGACGCTCGGCCGGCTCGCGCTCGCGGTCGTGCCGGCCCGGAAGGCAGGGGTTCTGCCCGAGAGGCCCTGGTAGGGAAGCTCGCCTCGACGGCGGAACGAGCGAGTCACCTGGGACCCTCCCCCGGACGTGCTGGGGAGGGTTCCGGGAGACTCCCGTGAGTGCCACGGAAGAAGAACATCGTCGGGGCTCACCTCTCGCCGCGACGGCCGATCGCGGAGGCCGAGAGGGTCGGGGCCGACTGCGTCCAGATCTTTCTCTCGGACCCGCAGGGCTGGGAGAAGCCGCCGCCACGGAGGGACGCCGAGCAGCTGCGCACGTCGAAGATGCCGCTCTACGTGCATGCGCCGTATCTGGTCAACGTCTGCTCGCCGCGCAACAACGTGCGCTATGGCTCGCGCAAGATCCTGCAGCAGACCTGCGACGCCGCGGCAGACGTGGGGGCCGCGGCGGTGATCGTCCATGGCGGTTACGCGGAGGACGGAATCGACGAGGGGATCGGGCGCTGGCCGCGGACGCTGGAGATGCTCAAGTCCGAGGTCCCGGTCTACATCGAGAACACCGCGGGCGGCGACAATGCGGTCGCTCGCCGCTTCGATGCGCTGGCCAAGCTCTGGGAGGCGGTCGAGAAGGCGGACACCGACGTCGATGTCGGCTTCTGCTTCGACACCTGCCACGCGCACGCGGCAGGCGAGGAGCTCTCCGATGCGGTCGAGCGGGTGCGGGCGATCGTGGGAAGGATCGACCTTCTGCACGCCAACGACTCGCGCGATCCGGCGGGCACCGGCGCGGACCGTCACGCCAATCTCGGCAAGGGCCAGATCGGGGCCGCGGTGCTGCGGGCGATGATCAAGGAGGCCGGGCCGCCGGTCGTGGTCGAGACCCCCTCGCGCGGCATCCGCGCGGACATCGAGTTCGTCCGGAAAGCCCTCCGCCGGTAGGGACGTGCCCCCGGCCCGCTAGCCGGCCTCGACCCGGAGGGCGGTGTGCTTCGCCGGCTCCAGCCCCTCCGCCGCGGTGCAGGCGCCGAGCGCTGCGACCAGCACCGCGAGCTGAACGAGCGCCGAGGTCTCGGTCCCCAGCGGGATCGTCGCCAGCGCCAGGACCAGGGCGACCGCGCGCCACGGCTTGAACGACAGCCCGAGGACGGCCCGGAAGAACGCGTGGCCCGCGAGGAAGAGCGCGGTCCCGCCGCCGAGCTCGAGGCCCTGCGCGAAGCTGAGCTCGTCGAAGGCGTGGCCGATCGCTCGCTCGAGCCCGGCGGCGATGCAGACGATCCCCAGCAGCATCAGCAGGTGGGCCCAGTAGTAGGCGACGTTGGTCGCGTAGAACTGCCACCGCGTCGGGATCATCGCCAGCAGTGCCCCCTCGGCCTCCTCGTCGTCGCCCATGAAGTAGACCCACCAGAGCTCCGCGCTCAGCGTGAGCCCGAGGGTCGCGACCGCCAGCAGCTCCCAGGTCACGTCGAGGCCGGAGGCGCCGATGCCGACCGCGACCACCGACTCGCCGAGGGCGACCATCACCACCAGGCCATGGCGCTCGACGAAGTGGTCTGGCCGGATCCAGCCGGCCTCGTCCGGGACCAGGGCGGGAACCAGGACGAAGATGAGGACGGCGAGGATCCAGAAGACGTACTCGGCCGTCCCGCCGATGATCGCTCCGACCAGGATCAGGACTCCGGCCAGCAGGTTCATGCGAGCGAAGCTCCAGACGCCGGTGACGGTCCAGCTCGACGACTGCGTGTAGAGCACCGTGTGGACTGCGATCACGACCAGGTAGGCGCAGGCGAAGATCACGCCGTCGCCCCTGAATGCGGTCGGGATCGTCAGTGAGATCGCGAAGAAGGCGAGCATCCCTGCGAGCAGCGGGAGACGGAGGGCGGTCCGGTTCGGGGGTACGGCGTTCGTGAGCCAGGCGAAGGCCCCGTACATCCACCAGATCGCCGCCAACATCAGGACGACCTGCGCGAGCGCTTCGCCCGTCGGATGGTGGACCAGCACCGCCGTGAGCTGGGTGATCGTGAAGACGAAGACGAGGTCGAAGAAGAGCTCGAGGGTGGAGACCCGAAGCTCCTCGTCGCTCACGACCTTGGTGCCGATGGCTCCTCCTCCGCCAGCTCGCGCAGGTTGCCGAACACCCGGACGGTTAGCAGAGCCAGCATCACGGCCACGATGCCGAGGCCGATCACGTCGAAGATGGTCAGCTCGAGATCGAGCAGATGGAAGTCGAGCCCCAGGCCCAGCGCCATCGCCGTGTTGATCAGGATCAACACGACGCGGATCTCGGTCGGGCCGAGCAGGCCGTAGCCGAGGCGGAAGCGGCCGAAGGCCATGCTCTCCAGGTAGACGTTGATCGAGAGGATCAGATAGCCGACGACGATCAGCGCACCGATCGAGAGCAGCATGAACGGTGAGAGGCCGAGGCCGAGCCCGATCGCCGCGGTCGCGATCGCGTCGACGATGTGATCGAGGTAGTAGCCGTACTTCGGCCGCTGAATCTCGCGCACGCGGGCGAGCGTCCCGTCGAGGCTGTCGCCGATCCACTGGACGACGAGCAGTCCACTCGCCACCCAGAGCCAACCCGTGCTCTGGTTCGAGAGCTGGTATGCGGCGCAGACCCCGAAGGCGGCGAGAACGCCGAGCGCCGTCAGGTCATCCGGGAGGATCCAGCGCGGCAGCTTGCCCGCGGCCCAGGGCAGGAAGCGGCGCTCGAATCGGGCCAACAGGAAGTTCGGCTCGCGCTCGGCCTCGACTCCCTTCTGCCGCTCCTCCGCTGCCATTGCGGCGGAGTCTGGTGAGCGGATCGGCCGGAGAGTTCGGTCCGGATGCGCCTCTAATTTCAATCGGCATGGCAGAGACGCTTTTCGAGAACGGAAACGGGGGCGAAGCGCCCGAGACACGCGGAGCGCGGCTGCTCCGGGAGCTCTCCGACGGGGACCAGGTGGCCGGCGCCTTCGTCGTTCGCGAGCGCGAGCGCCGACAGAAGCGCAACGGTGAGGACTTCCTGCGGGTCGTCTTGGCGGACAAGACGGGCACCGTCCCGGCGATCGCCTGGGAGGGCGTCGCCGAGTGCTTCGAGGTCTGCACCCCGGGAGCGATCGTCCTCGTCAGCGGCAACTTCTCGATCCACCCGCAGTTCGGCCGGCAGATCAAGCTGGTGGCCGTCAGGGCAGCCGGGCCCGGAGAGTACGACGCCGAGCAGCTCGCGGAGGGACCGGAGCGAGCGATCGAGCTGCTCGAGGCGGATCTGCGCGAGCTGATCGCCACCGTCCAGGACGGCTCACTGCACGCGCTGCTCGAGCGCTTCTTCGGGCCCGAGACCGAGTACTGGGCCCGCTTCCGCGAGGCTCCGGCCGCCAAGCACTACCACCAGGCGTACGCCGGCGGGCTGCTCGAGCACACCCTCTCCGTCGCCCAGGCGGTGAGCGCTGCCGCCAACTTCTTCCCGGGCATCGACCGCGAGGTCGCCGTGACCGGAGCCCTGCTCCACGACATCGGCAAGACCGAGGCTTACAACGACGACCCGCTCGCGATCGAGCTCACCGACGCCGGACGGCTCGAGGGCGAGATCCCGCGCGGCTACTACCTGGTCCGGCGCGAGATTGAGCGGATCGACGGCTTCGACCCGCACCTCGCTCAGGCCATTCTCCACATCATTCTCTCCCACCACGGGCAGCTCGAGCACGGCTCGCCGGTCGTTCCGGCGACCCGCGAGGCCACCCTGGTCCACACGATGGACAACCTCGGCGGCAAGCTGGGCAGCTTCGACCGGCTCGAGAAGGAACTGCCGGAGGGCGAGAGCTGGTCGCGGTTCGACCGGGGGATCGACTCCTCGGCCTTCTTCGGCTCGCGGGCCGCGTAGAGACGTACACCGCGGGTTGTAGGCGGAAGATCGCCCCGGAGACCGACGAAAACCCGGGCGGCGGCCGCGACCATTGGTGCCATGCAAGCCGTAATGGTCGACGGGCATGGGAGGCCACGGGTCCATCCCTGGCGGGGCCCGAGTCGTATTACGGCGGGGCAAACGTGAACCCAGAAGGGACAACTTGATGTTCAGCAGAACACGAAGGTTGATCGTGGCCGGAATCGCGGCGCTGGCGCTCTCAGTTGGCGGAGCGGGAGTCGCGGTCGCCGGACACCACCACCATCATCACCATCACCACCACGGCATCCCGCAGCACAACGGCGGAGACCACGATGCCGACAACAACGGCGGCCCCAGCGACGGCGACGGCGGCATCTAGGCCGATTCGCCGGCATCGGGCACTTGCCGCCGCGCTCGCCGTTGCGGGCGCGGCGGCGCTCGCCGCCTGCGGAGGTTCCTCGGGTGAGCGGGAAGCCTCGGGCCCAGCCGCCCCCGCCAACCCGGCGGCATTCGCTTGGGTGCACCCGACGCCCATTCCCGCGAGTTGGCGCACCAGCCACCTTCCCTCCGGTGAGGCCACTCTCGCCTATCCGCGGACCTGGCGGCTGATCAAGACCGATCCCGGGACCCTGACGGCAGCCATGCGCCGGAATGGGACGATCACCGGCTACCTCAACATCACACCGCAGGGCGGTGACGAGACCCTCGCCAACTGGGCCAGCTTCAGGCCGGCCCACAACCGCGAGGAGGGCAATCGGAACCTGGTGTCCGTGGCCTCAGCACGCGGCCTGCGGTTCACCAATGCCCACGGTTCCTGCGTCAAGGACTCCTACTCGACCTCGACCGACCGCCGATACACAGAGATCGCCTGCATCGTGCGGGGCGCAACAGCTACGACCGTGATCGTCGGCGCCACCACCCCAGGCCGGTGGAACCGAGTGTCGCCCACACTCGAGCGCGCGATTTCGAGCTTCCAGGCGACTGCCTAGCTCGCGGATACGCCGACGCAAATTGCGCAGTTCGTTTTCCGATCCGTAATAGGTGCGGATTGGGCGGCGCGGAGCCCGGTCTATCCTGCTCGCGGATGGCCAAGGACACCGAGAAGCTGATCCGCCAGCTCTCGCTGATCTCCTACCTGATGGCCCAAGGGAGGCCGACCTCGGCGCTGGAGATCAAGCGCGAGGTGGAGGGGTACAGCGACATGAACGACGACGCCTTCGCGCGCCGCTTCTACGCCGACCGCGCGGAGCTCGACGCGCTCGGGATCACCCTCCAGGTCGAGAAGCCGGGCGAGAGCCTCCAGGGGTATGAGTCCGAGCTCTACTCGCTGCCACCTGAGAACTACTACCTGCCCGAGATCCGCTTCTCCGACGACGAGCTGGCGGCCCTCCAGACCGCCCTCCACCTCCTCGACGGCGAGTTCGCCTACGCGGAGCCGCTGCGCCTCGCGCTGCAGCAGGTCTCGTGGGGGCGTCCGAGCCCGCTGACCGCACCCGAGGAGTCTTCGGTGGAGGTGCGGATGACGGCCAAGGCCGATGGCGCCGAGGTTTCCCAGCGCCTCTCGAAGATCGAGACCGCGATCTCGCGGCGCAAGACGATCGAGTTCACCTACTACACGATCGAGCGAGACTCCGAGGAGAAGCGCAAGGTGGACCCCTACCACCTGGTCTACCGGGGCGGTCAGTTCTATTTGATCGGCCACTCCCACGAGCGAGACGGCATTCGCGTCTTCCGCCTCTCGCGGATCCGGGGCAAGGTCTCCTACGCATCCAAGGCCGAGCACGACTTCTCGCCTCCAGAGGAGTTCGAGCGCCGTGACTACGCCCGCCGGGCGGAGTGGCAGCTCGGCGAGACCAAGGGCAGCGCCAAGATCTTCTTCCGCGACCGGATCGCCTGGCTGGTGGAGCGGGACTTCGGCCGCTACGGCGACTTCCGCAACCCCGGCCGAGGCGACGGCTCTCCGGGCAAGGGCCGGATCTTCGAGACCGAATACGCCTCCAGCCGGCAGATGGTCGCCTGGGTGCTGCACTGGCGCCGAAACGCGACCGTGCTGGATCCTCCCGAGGTGGCGGAGGAGGTCTCCGAGCGGCTCGAGCTGCTCAGCGAGCGCCATTCCTCCGACTTCGAGCCGGCCGAGGTCGCCCGCACCGTGCCCCCCGCCCCCCGCTCCGCTCGCTCGAACGGCCGCTCGGAATCCTCGATCCGGCCGGAGCGATTCGCCCGCCTGGTCACGCTGGCCGGCATGCTGATCGAGTCGGCCAAGGGCGATGCTCGCCTGCCGGTGTCCGACGTCACGGAGCGCCTCCACGTCAGCGAGGAGGAGCTCCGCGACGACATCGACCTGCTCAACGTCGTCAACTTCGGCGGCGGGACCTACGTCCTCTACGCCGAGCTGCAGGGCGATGAGATCGAGGTCGACGCGGAGCCCTACGGCGACAACTTCGCCCGCCCTGCCCGCCTCCTGCCACTCGAGGCCAAGGCGCTGGTCGCCGCCATCGACCTCTTCGGCGATCACCTGCCCCAGAGCGGCCTGGCCAGCGCCCGCAAGAAGATCGTCTCGGCCCTCGGCCACGACCCCTCCGAGGAGGGGCTCGAGATCGCGGCATCCGGCGGTGACGACTCGGACGTCGCCCGCCAGGTCAACAAGGCGATCGAGGGCCGCCGGGTCCTGGCGATCCACTACTACAAGGAGAACGAGGACGAGTTCACGAAGCGCGAGATCGAGCCCTACCGGCTCGCCAACGGGCCGGAGGGCTGGTACGTCGCCTCCTACGACCGCCGTCGCGAGGACGTCCGCCACTTCCGCCTCGACCGGATCAAGGAGGCCGAGATCTCGAAGGAGGGCTTCGAGCCGCGCCCGGAGGTCGAGGAGATCGCTGCGATCGAGGGCACCTGGCTCTCGGGCGAGAACGTGCCCGCCGCGGACGTGGCCCGGGTCTGGGTCTCACCCGAGAGGGCTCGGTGGGCGCGCGAAGACCACACGGTGATCGAGGAGCTCGCCGACGGCGCCCTGGTGATCGAGGTCCCGTTCGGCAGCACCGACTGGCTGCTCCGGGAGATCCTCAAGGGCGCCGGTGAGCTGGTCGTCCTCGAGCCCGAGTCCGCGCGCGAGGCGATCGCGCACGAGCTCGAGGTCGACGCCGGGGCGACCCTGAAAGCGGCTTAGCGCGAAGCTCGGGGCAGGTTCGGGACCTCGAACTCGCCGGCGACGGCGATTGCGTCTTCGAGGGCGGTCTCGGCCCAACGGACCTGTCCGACGGTGACGTCGTTGGGAAACTCCTCAAAGGCGCGGCGGCTGTGCTCGAGCGCCTGACGAGCTCCCCAGTACCGGCTCCAGATCGCACGCCTCGTGGGGAGGTCGGGGACGCACAGGGTGATGCTCGCTGCTTCCACGCTCCTCACGTCCTGACCACTGTCAAGACGACGCTCACGAAAACCGCCACGGGGATCACGACGAGCATGACCGCCGACGCGCGTCTCGGCGCCCGGCCGTGAAAGTCGACGCCCTCGAGGACCAGCAGCAGGAGCACATACGACAGGGCAGTCCCGAACAGGACCGCGCCGATCAGAAGCTGGGCGATGCTCGCCACGGACTGACCGATGTCACGGCCAGCGAGCGCCAGCCAGCCGACTGCGACCACGCCCAGGATCGTGATGACGGCGCCGAGATAGTCGACGGGGATGACTCGCCAGGTCGAGTGCGAGAAGGTTCGATGAGTCATGACATAACTCTCACTCCCGGAACGCGGCCCCGCCATACCCCTCCGCACGAGCTTGCGCTGCTGAAAGCCGGAGGTCGGGATGTCGGGAAACCCCTACTTCAGCCGGCAAACGCCTGGGTATGGTCCGACGGTCATGTGTTTCGACTACGGCTCGGGCCCGCCGGACCTACCCGCTGACCTGGTCTGCCGGCCGATCTCCGGCGGGGCCGCGGCCGAACTGGTCACGCTCACCTCGGATGACGGCACGGAGTTCTCGGCGGCGGTTGCGCGGGCCCCCGAGGCCGGTGAGCCCGGCGTGGTGATCATCCCGGACGTGCGGGGGATCTATCCGTTCTACATCGAGCTCGCCGAGCGGTTCGCGGACGCGGGGCATGACGCGATCGCCTTCGACTACTACGGCCGGACGGCCGGCCTGGGGCCCCGCGACGATGAATTCGACTACGGCCCGCATCGCGGGCAGGTGAGGCTGGATCAGGCGCTCGACGACCTCGCAGCGACGGCGCTGGAGCTCCGCCGGCGCACCGACGGCGGCCCGCCGGCGACGGTCGGCTTCTGCTTCGGCGGCTCGATCTCGTTCGTGGCGGGAGCCAGTCCCGATCTGGACCTCGCGGGGGTGGTGGGTCTGTACGGCGTCCTCGACCCTTCGCGATTCGACGGCCACGGAGTCCTGACGCAGGCGGCCGACATCGAACGTCCTCTGCTCGGGCTCTTCGGCGGCGCGGACCAGGCGATTCCCCAGGGACAGATCCACGAGTTCGAATCCCAGCTGCGGGCAGCCGGGGTCGAGCACGAGATCCATGTCTATCCCGGGGCCCCGCACTCGTTCTTCGACCGCAAGCACAACGAGTTCGCCGACGA
The DNA here is from genome assembly GCA_035712865.1 of Solirubrobacterales bacterium. Taxonomy (GTDB): domain Bacteria; phylum Actinomycetota; class Thermoleophilia; order Solirubrobacterales; family 70-9; genus DASUPK01. The sequence goes on along the minus strand of DASTAI010000376.1, from coordinate 29 downwards.
ATCCGAGGACGCCTGGCGGCGGATCATCG
>DASTAI010000375.1:0-8001 GCA_035712865.1 Solirubrobacterales bacterium | reverse complement strand
GGGCACCACCAGCTCGAAGACGACGTGCTGGTCGCCGCGTTTGCCGCCCTGCAGGGGAGGTAGCCCCCGCCCTCGGAGCAGCCCGACGTCGCCGTGCTGGGTCCCTGGGCGAACGGCGATCTCAACCTCCCCCTGAAGCGTCGGCACGAAGACCTCCCCGCCCACGATGGCGGTGGTCACCGGAACCTCGGCCCGGGCGATCAGCTCGGTCCCCTGCCGGGTGAAGCGCTCGTCCGGCGCGACGGCCACCTCCACATAGAGATCGCCGTGGCGGCCAGCGACCGGCCCGGCGTGCCCCGCGCCGGCGATGCGGATCCGCTGCCCGTCCTCGACGCCGGCCGGGATGTCGACCTCCCAGGCGCGCGTCTCCGCGATCCGTCCTCCGCCCCCACAGCGCTCGCACGGGGTCTGCGGGATGCGTCCCTCGCCTCCACAGCGATCGCAGGGCATCGCCCGCACCACCTGGCCGAAGATGCTCTGGCTCACCTGCTGCAGCTGCCCCGACCCCTCGCACTTCGGGCAGGTCTCGATCGGAGTGCCCGGCTCAGCGCCGTTTCCGCGGCAGCGCTCGCAGACGACGACCGCCTCAAATGAGATCTCGCGTTGCTGGTCCTCGAGCACGTCGGCCAGCTCCAGCTCGACGGCGGCGGCGATGTCCGCCCCGGCGCTCGGCGCCCTCCCGAGGCCGCCGAACGGGTCGGCTCCCCCGAAAATGGCATCGAAGATGTCCTGGAGGCTGCCGGGGGCGGAGCTGGGTTCGAACCCATCGAAGCGCAGGCCCTTGTGGCCGAAGGCGTCATAGGTCTGGCGCCGCGACGGGTCGGAGAGGACCTCGTAGGCTTCCGCGGCTTCCTTGAACTTCTCCTCTGCCTCCGGGTCGTGGGCGTTCACGTCCGGATGCAGATCCCGGGCGAGCCTGCGGAAGGCCTTCTTGATCTCGCCCTCGGACGCGGTCCGGTCGACCTCCAGCACCTCGTAGTAATCGCGCTTGGCCATCTGCCCGGACTACTCGTCGTAGACGGTCTCGAAGAACCTGGAGAGCTCGCCGGCGGCCCCGCGCACACTGGCGATGGCGGTCGCATAGTCCATCCGCAGCGGACCGATGATCCCCACCGACCCAAGGTTGCGATAGCCGAGGCCGTAGTTCGCGCCGACCACGCTGACCGAGCGCAGCTCCGGAGCCGGGTTCTCGCCACCGATCCAGACGAATACCGAGCGCCGGTCGATCGCGGTGCGGAGCGCCCGCAGCACGTTGACCCGCCGCTCGAGCGTCCGCAGGAGGTCATCGGCGTGCGGAAGATCGGCGAGGTGCTCCTCGGAGAGCAAGCGGGCGGCGCCGTCGACGTAGAGGGTGTCCTCGGCGGACTCGTCGAGGTCCGTGAAGGCGCTCAAGATCTCAGCGAGGAAGCCGTTCTCCTGATCGCCCAGCTCTGGGTCTCGCAGCCGGTCGGCGGCCATCCGCGCGCCGAGGCCGAGTCCAGCCAGACGCTCGTTCAGGTAGCTCGACGCCCACTCGACGAGTCCCAAGTCGACCTCCTCCTCGAAGGTGAACGCCCGCTTGGTGACGCCTCCGTTGGAGGCGATCACCATGACCATCACCACCCGCGGCTGGAGACGAAGCACCTCGATCCGGTGAATCGTGGCGGTGTGAAGCGGCGGGGCGGTGACCAGCGCGACCAGGTCGGTCACCTGCGAGAGGGCGGTCGTCGTCTCGCGAATCGCGACATCGACCTCGCGGCGCATACGAGTGAGGCCGAGCTCGTCGGACGTCGGGCGTGGGAGCCGATCCTGCCGTTCGAGCAGCTGCTCCACGTAGAAGCGGTAGCCGGTGTCGGTTGGGACCCGGCCGGCCGAAGTATGCGGGTGGGTGAGGAAACCGTCCTCCTCGAGGCTGGCCAGCTCGGCGCGAACCGTCGAGGCGCTCCAGTCGATGTCGGACCGGTTCGCGAGCGCGCGCGAGCCGACCGGGCGCCCGTCCTCAACGTAGCGCTCGACGACCAACCTCAGGATCTGGTTCTGGCGTTCGCTCGGCACAGCCTTAAGGATAGGAACGCCGCGCTACGGGACCCGAATCTCGGCCTCGGCGTTGCGGATCACCTGGTTTTCGCCCTGGGCGGCCACGGTATCGACGATCAGGCGGTCGCCCTCGGCCTCCTTGACGGTGCCGCTCACGACCAGCTCCTGCTCTGGGAATCCCATTCCCCTGAACTGGACCGAGAGCCTCTTCAGGGCGCGCGGATCCCCGTCCGCGAGCTGGGCGTTGCCGCGCGCCACCTGCGCCATCATCCAGAGCCCGTGGAGGATGTTCCCCGGCAGTCCGACGGCCTTCGCGAACTCTGGGTCGATATGGATCGGGTTGAAGTCGCCGGAGGCGCCCGCGTAGCGGTACGGCAGGTACTTGTCGGGGGTCACCTTGAGCTCGGGAATCGAGTCGCCTGCCTCCAGATCGGGCATCAGACCCCCCTCACGATGTTGGTCCAGGTTCCCTTCACGGTTTGCTCGCCCTCCTGATTCGTGGAGATGGTCTCGAAGACGTAGAAACCCTTTCGGTCCTTCTCGTAGATCTCGCTGCACGTCGCGGTGGTGGAGATCACATCCCCGTTGCAGACCGGCTCATCCCACTCGAACTCCTGCGAGCCGTGGAGCATCGTCGCGAGGTTGATGCCGACCTCCGGGTCGACGATTGCGGGGCCCATCGCCCGGGCGCTGTAGACGACGCAGAACATCGGCGGCGCGACCAGATCCCGAAAGCCAGCGGACCTGGCCGCCTCGTGATCGTGGTGGACGGGACTGGCGGCCCCGATGGCGTTCGCGAACTCGCGCACCTTCTCGGCCCCGACCTCGTAGGTGGCGGGCTCCCACTGCTTCCCTATGGCGTCCGTCTTCACCGGCATCCGGCGGCGGGATTCTAGTTCTGCAGCCGAGGCCGGGGCTTCGCCGGCTCGGAGCTAGGGTAGGTGGCGAGGTGTCTCCCTTCCTGACCACGAGGGACGAACAGGGTGGAACGCACTTTCGTCCCTTCGCAATTCCGCTGATCATCGCCGCGATCTGCGTCCCGGTCGCGGCCGCGATGGCTCTCTCGGGGACCGAGATCGGCGCGGGGCTCGGCGTCGCCGTCGGCGCCCTCGCCGCCACCTCGCTGGTCGTCTTCGCCGCCCGCGCGAAGCCGGACGGCAGGCTCGAGGTCGCCACGAGCGACGACGACGCGCATCGCGTGCTGGTCATCGCCCTGTCCGAGGCGACGCCAGCCGCCGCCGAGCGGATTGCCAGCATCGTCGGGTCCGCATCCGACGTTCGCCTGGTCGTGCCGGTCCCGAGCCATCGCCTGGACCGCTGGCTCTCGGCGGAGGACGAGGCTCGCCACGAGGCGCAGGCTCAACTCGCTCGTTCGGCCGGAACCCTGGTCGCGGCCGGCCTGCCGGTGAGCGGATCTGTCGGGGACCACGACCCCGCCCAGGCGCTCGAGGACGAGCTGCGCGGCTACCCGGCGGACGAGGTGGTCCTGCTCACAGACGGGAACAGGGACCCACTCGGCAAGGTCGAGCGCCGGCTCAGCCTGCCCCTCCGGCGGGTCAGCGCCTAGCCGGCCTCGCGGCGGCGGGCCATCTCGAGGCCCTCCTCGGCCGTGGGCAGCATGGCGAGATAGCTGCACATCCCCTCCTCGTCAACCTCGAAGAGGAAGGCGAGCTCCATGCTCACCTCGATCCCGGCGCGCCCGCGGCCCTCCTGGTGGACGCTGGTCACCACGTGCCGGTCGCCGACAGGTTCGTTGCCCGTGACCTCGGCGCTGATCTCCTCCCAGGCGTCGGTCCAGGCGGTGATCCAGTCGACGAAGCCGTCATGGCCGTGGTACTGCCCGGCATTTGCCATCTCGGGAGAGGCGTAGACCTCCACCTCCCTGGAGAGCGCAGCGATCATCGTCGGCATGTCCCCGTCGTTGAAGGCCTTCATGCCCGTCTCGGCGAGGGCGATGCGGTCCTCCCTACTTGCCATTCCCGTCCATCTCGAGGACGGCGAGGAACGCCTCCTGCGGAACCTCCACCGCGCCGACCTGCTTCATCCGCTTCTTGCCCTTCTTCTGCTTCTCGAGCAGCTTTCGCTTTCGCGTCACGTCTCCGCCGTACAGCTTCGCCGTCACGTCCTTGCGCAGGGCCTTGACGGTCTCACGGGCGATGACGTTCGAGCCGATCGCCGCCTGGACCGGCACATCGAAGAGCTGCCGCGGGATCGTCTCGCGCAGCCGCTCGACCAACGCCCGGCCTCGGTCGTGAGACGAGTCTCGATGGACGATCAGCGAGAGGGCATCGACACGGTCTCCCGCCAGAAGGACGTCGAGCTTGACGAGGTCGGAGGCCTGGTTGCCGATCGGCTCGTAGTCGAGCGAGGCATAGCCGCGGCTCCGCGACTTGAGCTGGTCGAAGAAGTCGAGAACGATCTCCGCCAGGGGCAGGTCGTAACGGATCTGCACCCGCTCGGGCGACAGGTAGTGGAGGTCGACATGAGTGCCTCGCCGCTTCTGGCAGAGCTCCATCACCGCGCCCACGTACTCGTTCGGGGTGATGATCGTCGCCCGGATGTAGGGCTCGAGGATCTCCTCGATCACCGACGGGTCGGGCATCTCCGTCGGCGAGTGCACCTCGACCAGCTCGCCGCCCCGAACGCGGACCTCGTACCGGACGTTGGGCGTGGTGGCCAGCAGCTCGAGGTCGTATTCGCGCTCGAGCCTCTCCCGCACGATGTCCATGTGGAGCAGGCCGAGGAAACCGCAGCGGAATCCGAAGCCGAGGGCCTCCGACGTCTCGGGCTCGTAGGAGAGGGCCGCGTCGTTCAGGGCGAGGCGGTCGAGCGCGTCGCGAAGGTCCTCGTAGCGGTCGGTGTCGATCGGGAAGAGACCGCAGAACACCATCGGACGGACCTCGCGGTAACCCGGCAGCGCCTCGGCCGCGGGCCGTTCCCTGCTGGTCAGCGTGTCGCCGACACGGAGCTTCGTGACGTCCTTGATCCCCGTGATCACGTAGCCGACCTCGCCGGCTGACATGCCGGCGGCGGGCGTCATCTTCGGGGTGAAGAAGCCGATGTCGTCGATTTCCGCCTGGGTGCGTGCCTGCATCGCCGTGATCGGCTCGCGCTTCGAGAACTCACCGTCCATCATCCGCACGTAGGCGACCACGCCCCGGTACTGGTCGAACTCAGAGTCGAAGATCAAAGCGCGCGGCGGCTCGTCCGGCCGCCCCTCGGGCGGCGGAATCCGCTTCACGATTGCCTCGAGCACGTCCGCCACGCCCTCGCCCGTCTTCGCCGAGATTCGGAGAGCCTCATCCGGGTCGCCGCCGAGCAGGTCCGCGACCTGTGCGGCGACCCCGTCCGGATCGGCGCCGGGGAGGTCGACCTTGTTCAGGACCGGGATGAGCTCGAGGCCGGCGTCGATCGCGGCGTACGCATTGGCGACCGTCTGAGCTTCGACGCCCTGTGCGGCATCCACGACGAGCAGCGCACCCTCACATGCCGCCAGGCTGCGCGAGACCTCGTAGGAGAAGTCGACGTGCCCCGGCGTGTCGATCAGGTGCAGGTGATAGGTCTCGCCGTCCCGGGACGTGTACGCGACGCGCACGGCCTGCGCCTTGATCGTGATGCCGCGCTCGCGCTCGAGCTCCATCGAGTCGAGCAGCTGGGGAACGTGGCTGCGCGCGTCCACAGCACCGGTGAGCTCGAGGATGCGGTCCGCGAGCGTCGACTTGCCGTGGTCGATGTGGGCGATGATCGAGAAGTTGCGGATTTGGTTCATGAGCGGCCACCAGCCCGCTCCATTTGGAGCGCCGCCAGCGGCGCGACTGATGTTAGGCGGGCGCTTGTGGCCGCGGATATGGGGCGAAGCCGTCAGCCGTTCCGAAGCTCGCGCTCGCCGATCCCCATCGCGACGACGCCAACCGGACCATCGACCACCCTCACCGGCAGCTCGCCGTCGCCCAGGCGCTCTGCGAGCGCCTCGCCGTCACCGGCCACCTCGAGCCAGGTGATGCCGCCCGCGTCGGCCCCGGCGCCGGGATCGCTGATGCCCTCGTCGCGTTCGATGAAGAACGGGAGCACCGGGTTGGGCAGCGCCTCGGCCACGCCAACCAGTCGGGCGGTCATCCCCTGGCGCGAGACCGTGATGATCGGCAGCCCGAGCCGGTCAGCGACTCCCGCTACGTCGTCCACGGCGACGGCCCAGGCGAAGAGCCCGTCTCCGCGGTGGGCCAGCCGGGTCTGCAGGGCGGACCCGATCGGAGAGCCGGGCGCCTCACCGGCGTCGGCCACGGCCATCAGCTCCAGGTAGCCGCCGCCCAGCGGCACGATTCGGTTATGCGTGCCGTGTCCCTCGTGCCTGCCGCCACCGACCGTCGCCAGGCCCAGCTCGGACTCGATCCTGGACGCCGCGGCATCGAGGTCCGCGGTGGCGTAGATGACGTGATCGAGCCGCATTCCGCCACGCTACAGGCGGGAATAGAGTCATCGCCGTGGACTGGGGTCAAGGTCAGTACGAGCTGGTCGCCGAACAGCTCCTGCCCGCCGCGGTCGTGGTGGTCGACATCGCCGACCCTCTCGGGGATGAGACCGTCGTGGACGTCGGCTGCGGAACCGGAAACGGGGCCCTGACCGCGGCCGAGCGTGGGGCGACGGTGATCGGGGTGGATCCCGCGGCGAGGCTGCTCGAGGTGGCGTCCGCCGCCGCCGATGAGCGCGACCTGGACGCTGAGTTCGTCCTCGGTGAAGCGGAGTCGATGCCGGTCTCGAACGCCGAGGCGGACGTGGTCCTATCCGTCTTCGGAGTGATCTTCGCGGCCGATCCGAAGGCCGCGGCCGCTGAGATGGCCCGCGTCCTGGCGCCTCACGGTCGCATGCTGGTCGCGGCGTGGATCCCCGGGGGCGCGGTCTCGAAGGCGGTGCGTCTCGCCCGGGAGACGGTTGCCGAGGCGCTTGGCGAGCCGGCCCCCGCGCCGCCCTTCCCGTGGCACGAGCAACCCGCGCTCAGCGACCTCTTCGGCGCGCACGGGTTCGAGGTCTCCATCGAGGAACACGGCATCTCGATCACCGCCCGTTCGCCGGAGGAGTTCGTCGACCGGGAATCGCAGAGCCACCCGGTCGCCGTCGCAGCGCGTCCCGCCGTCGAGCGCGCGGGCAGGGAGGAGGAGCTGCGACGGGGACTGCTGGAGATCTATCGAGAGGCCAACGAGGACCCGGCAGCCTTCAAGGTGACGAGCCGCTACGTCGTCGCGAAGATCGACCCCAGCCCGTAGCGGGCCACGATGCGGTCGTAGTTGAGCCGCATCATCTCGATCACCTCGTCGACGTCCTTCTGGGTTTCGATCGACCGGGCCCCCATCGCGGTCTTGCCGGGAAAGACCGGGTGGTCCCCGACCATTCCCCGCTCCCGGAGGCCGTCGCCGAGGTCCCTGCCCAGGGCGAAGTGAGCGGCGCGATCGCCGTGGAGGTGCCCGACCTCATGCCCGTTGACGGTGAAGCCCCACTCGCCACGCTTCCCGTAGCCGGCCTCGACTCCGGGCCAGGCCGTGACGGTATCGGTGATCTGCTCGCTGGCCGTTCGCGTCTCGTCGCTCATCCGGTCCTCCTCGTAGGCGTCGAGCTGCAAAGTACAAGCTCAAGTGAACTTGAAGTCAAGGGCCGGAACTGCTTTCCTGCTCGGCATGGATGACCTGCTCACCATCGGCGAGGTCGCCAAGCGGAGCGGCGTGGCGTCATCCGCCCTCCGCTTCTACGAGGACAAGGGGCTGATCGGCTCCGAGCGGGCCGGATCCGGCCATCGGCGCTATCCGCGCGCGGTGCTGCGCCGGATCGCGTTCATCGTCTTCGCCCAGCGGATCGGGCTCACGCTCGAGGAGATCAGGGACGAGCTCGGCAAGCTGCCTGGGGATCACGCGCCGAACCGCCGGGACTGGTCCCGCCTCTCCGCGAGCTGGACCTCGCGGATCGACGACCGGATAGCCGAGCTCGAGCGCCTGC
>DASTAI010000374.1:0-2334 GCA_035712865.1 Solirubrobacterales bacterium | reverse complement strand
CAGCTCCCAGAGGCCCAGCAGCAGCACGATCACCGCGACCGGCGCCAGGTACTTTCGGGCCGTCGTCATGCGGCCGCCTCCGCGAGGCTGCGGAGCGCCCGTCCCTTGAGCTCGGCGAATTGGGGCGAGGTCACCGCAGCGGCGCGGTCTGAGGTCCGTGGCGACGGGATCTCGATCCTGTCGGCGACTCGTGCGGGACGCGAACTGAGGACGATGACGCGATCCGAGAGATAGAGCGCCTCCTCGACGTCATGGGTGACCAGCAGGACCGTGTGCCTGTCGGGGCCGAGCACCCCGGCCAGCCACGACTGCATCTCACCCCTGGTGATTGCGTCGAGCGAGGCGAAGGGCTCGTCGAGGAGCAGAACCGGCCGACCCGCCATCAGGGTGCGCAGGAAGGCGACCCGCTGACGCATGCCACCCGAGAGCCCACCCGGTCTCGTCCCCTCGAACCCGGCCAGCCCCAGGCGCTCGAAATGCTCGCCGACCCGCTCGCGGGCCGGCTGGCGCGCCACGCCGGCGATGCGCAGGGCCAGCGCCGCATTGTCGAGCGCGGAGAGCCAGGGCAGCAGCAGGTCTCGCTGCGGCATGTAGGCGCAGCGCTCGAGGCGTTCGCCCGGGGAGGTCCGGCCGGCGACTGCGATCGTGCCCGAGTCCGGCTGACGGAGGCCGGCGACCAGTTCGAGCAGCGTGGTCTTGCCGCACCCCGAGGGGCCGACGAGCCCGACGACCTCCCCCGGCTGAGCCTCCAGATCGATCCGCTGGATCGCCCTCAGCCGCCCGAACGAATGACCGACCGCGTCCACGCGCAGCGGCGCACCGGCGGTGTCCGCCGTCCCCGCCTCGGCACGGCCTCCGCGGGCCGCGTCCGGTGTGCCTTCGCGAAGTCTCGTCAGCATGCTCCCTCCGCGCGCATTACCGCACAGGTTCAAAGGGTCAGCGGAGGGATGGGTTCCGCTATCTCAGCCCGCACCGAATCCCGCGAGCCCCCCTGGTGGGTTCGGCTTCAGTCTACGGTGTGGAGAATGGAGGTCGAGCGCAAGTTCCTGGTCGAAGAGGCGCCGGATCTGGACGGCACGGAGTCGGATGAGATCGAGCAGGGCTATCTCGCGGTCGGCGCGGAGGGAGAGGTCCGCGTTCGCCGCAAGGGCGACCATCTCGTGCTCACGGCCAAGCGCGGATCCGGGCTTGCGCGGGACGAGGCCGAGATCGAGATCGACCGCGACGCCTTCGAGCGGCTCTGGCCGCTGACCGAGGGACGCCGGCTGCGCAAGCGCCGCCACCTGATCCCATTCGACGAGCGCAGGATCGAGCTCGACGTCTATGAGGCGGACCTCGAGGGACTGGTCGTCGCGGAGGTCGAGTTTCCCTCGGAGGATGAGGCGGGCGACTTCGAGCCTCCCGATTGGATCGGCGAGGAGGTCACGGGCGACGACCGGTACCTGAACGAGACGCTTGCAACTCGTGGGCGTCCGTCATAACCGCGTTTTTACATCTGGGCGAGTTACATGCGTCCCCATATGGGCAGGAGTGTGGTGATGAACCCATCGCGCGATGAGCTGGAGAAAGCGGCGAAGGACGCGCTCTCCCAGGTGAAGGATCCCCGCAAGGCCGCGGGCTTGGTGGCCGCGGGAACGGCGGCCGCCGCCGGCATCGGCGTCCGGCGATTCCGGCGCCGCGCTGGAGGGTCCTCCTTCGACTCCGACTCCGACTCCGACGCCTATCGCCTGCTCGCCGGCGAGCCCGTGGGGGCGGGCATGAAGCGGGTCCTCGCCGCCCAGGTCGACGACGCCATCTCCCAGCTGCGAGGCGATGCCGGCACCGACCCCGCCACGGCGATCCACGAGGCACGCAAGGACGTCAAGAAGATCCGCTCGGCTCTGCGGCTCGTCCGCGAGGAGGTCGGCGACGACGCCTGGCGCCGGGAGAACGACCACTATCGCGAGGTCGCGAGGGGGCTGAGCGGCTTTCGCGACGCCGAGATCCTTGTCGCGGCCCTGGAGGGCCTCTCGGGGCGTTTCGGGCCGGAGGCGGAGGGGCGCTTCGACTCGCTGCGGGAACAGCTCGAGAACGAGAACCGCGCCGCCCACGACGACGGGTCGATCGAGCGGGCGATGGTGGAGGCCGCCGCGGGCCTGACCGCGGGGCGAAGCAGGATCGACTCGCTGCCGCTCGACGGGGACGGCTGGGACCTGATCGGTCCGGGTCTTCATCGGACCTACCGGCGTGGCCGCAAGCGCCTCCGCACGGTGGAGGAGGAGGCGAGCGTCACGAACCTGCACGAGCTTCGCAAACGGGTGAAGGACCTCTGGTACCAGGTGCGCCTGATCAGGG
>DASTAI010000373.1:0-2593 GCA_035712865.1 Solirubrobacterales bacterium | reverse complement strand
CCGCGGTCACCCGGTAGCGCCAGGTCCCCGCCGGCACCGCGTTCTCCGTGCAGCTGGTGGTCGCGATCGTCCCCGAGCAGCCCGGGCCGATCGTCTGAGCATTTCCCGACAGGTCGTAGCGCTTGACGAGGTACCCGCTCGCCGGAGCGCCTGAGGAGGGGGCCGTCCAGCTGACGGTGACGTTGCCGTTCGCCAGCGACGCCGTCGGCTGCGAGGCCGAGCGCAGGCTGTCTGCCTGGGCCGCCACGGAGCCCTTCCCGGAGCCCTTCCAGCTGGCCGACGCCGACGCCGGTGTCAGCGCGGCGAGCAGGGCGAGCGCGGATACGAGGAGTGTGGCTCGAACTTTCATCGCGCTCGACTCCCTGCCCCGAGAACGTTGACGCGGGTGCGATAGCGAAGCGGGAACCTCGCGCCCTGGCAGGAGTCCACCGCGTCGGCATCCAGGGTCACCGGCACCACCAGATCGATGCGGGCGCGCGCGGGGATCAGTCGGCGGGGCGTGATCTGCTCAGTGTGCAGATTGGCCGGATCGCAATCGACGCCCGGCTGGAGGACGTTCGTGCGGACCCACTGCAGCCTGACCGGGCCGGCGGTGAGATTGCGAACCCGGATCGGCAGGGCGGCGGTCATCCCGGGATAGAGGCCGCTGATGTCGCCCGTGACCTTCACCGGCGACGGTTCGATCGCCGCCCGTGGGGCGGCGGCGCGGTGCGCCCCGCCCAAGGCTGCGTATCCGGCGGTCGCCGCGGCCATCAGGGCCACCAGGGCGAGTAGGGCTGTGATCGATCGTCTCATCACCGAGTCTCTCTCCGCGGCGCGAGCGGTCCGGCGCCCTGTGGGGCACCGGACCGCATCTCAGCCACGTTCAGAGCCATCGCTCGGTGGGTTGCCTGGTCGGCGTCCCTCCTAGGTGGGGGAGACCGCGTCGGCGCTGGCGCCCGAGAGCACGACCGGGATCGTGAACACCGCGCCCTGGCATCCGTTCTCGGACTCGTTGGACATATGCGCTGCGTCCTGCAGCTTGACCAGGTCCGAATCGCTGTTCGCCGGGACGTGGATGTCGAGCCCGTGCTGATCCTTGAACGTAACCCCCGTGAGCACGCAGGTCCCGATGCCGCCACTCGCGGTGACGTCGCCCTGGCCGGCGGTCACATCGGTGATCACGACCGGGTACGAGTTCGGGTTGTGGATCTGGAGCGTCACGGTTCCATCCCCGTTGGGGTACAGGTCGCCCGTGGTCGAAGCCGACACGTCGACGGTCGAGAGGTCCTGGGCGGTTCCTGCCTGCGCAAAGCCGCTGCCCGAGCCATTGGTGGTCCAGGCCGCGTAAACGAGACCGACGGCGCCGAGGACGAGCAAAGTCATCGCCGCACCGATCAGTCGCTTCTTTCTCGTGTTCATGTTCGTTGCTCCCCTATTCCTTTTGATGGTCTCTGAGTGGCCCGCCGAGAGCGGCCGTTTGCGGGCCGCCCGTAGCTGAGCTGTGCTGACCGGGTCGGCTCGGACCGCCGACGGCTTTAGAAATCGCCGCCAACGTCCAGGGAACATCCGTTGGGCGCACGAAGGCGCCCACGGAACATCCGTTTAGTCCGGCAGCGAGACGACCGTGCCGCTCGCCTCGCTGCGGCGCGCTGCATCGAGAATCTCAAGCCCGGCGACCGCATCCCACGGGTCCACGGGCGGGGGCGAGCCCTCGCGTAGAGCGCGTTCGAGCAGGAGATAGAACCGCGGCCAGTCACCCCTCTCGCTGGGGACCGGCTCGCTCCCGCGCTCGTTGACCAGTTGACCCCACTTCTCCCGCGGCTCTGCGCCCCAGTCGGCGTCATCGCCGGGCCGCGCGCCCGCGACGAGGGCCGCCTCCTGTCCGTCGACCTCGGCCACGACATAGGCCGCTCGGTCGCCGAGAACTCGAAGGCGGGGACCCGGTGACGCCGCCAGCAGCGACATCCAGAGGTGGCTCCACACCCCGGAACCGTGATGCAGCGCCACGAAGGCGTCGTCGTCGGAGCCACCCCCGCGACGGTCCGCGATCTCCGCATAGACGTGTTCAGGCTCGCCGAAGAGGAGCCTTGCCTGGTCGACCAGGTGGGAGCCGAGGTCGAGCAGGATGCCTCCACCGGCGCTCGGCGACGAGCGCTCCCGCCACGACTTGGTCTCCGAGAGGGTCGGCCGCCAGCGCTCGAACCGCGACTCGTAACGCAGGACCTCGCCCAGCCTCCCTTCCTCGAGCAGCCGTCGGAGGGTCAGCAGGTCGGAGTCCCAGCGCCTGTTCATGTACGCCGTGATCAGGACACCGAGCTCTTCTGCGTGCTCGACCAGCGACCTCGCCTCCCCGGCGGTCGGAGCGAGGGGCTTGTCGACGACCGTGGGCAAGCCTGCGTCGAGCGAATTGCGCCCCAGGGTGACGTGGACGTCGTTCGGAGCGGCCACGACCACGAAGTCGTGGTCCTCGGCGCGCCCGAAGACTTCATCCGGGTTGGAGACGACGGAGGCGCCCGGATATGCCCGCCGAGCTGCGGCCTGGCGCTCGGGGTTGCCGGTGACCACCGCGCTCACCTTCAGCCCCGGTGTCGCCGCTATCAGGGGTGCGTGG
>DASTAI010000372.1:0-8701 GCA_035712865.1 Solirubrobacterales bacterium | reverse complement strand
CGAGGTGACGTTGTAGCCGATCATCGCACCCACGAAGGTTGGGCCACCGCCGATCAGGCCGACCACGGCGATCCAGCCCCAGGAAGGCCTGATGTCTCCGAGTGGGCCGACGATCCCTCCAGCGCGGGTCCAGGTGCTCTCCCGCTGGCACGGGCTCGGCGACAGGGGCCCCCCTCCCGTGGCATCGGCTCCGTGACGTCGGCGAGGCGTTCCCGATCGATGTCGGGTGAGAACCAGCGCTGGGCGATCGCGGTCGGCACGATCGCCGAGAGGACGACGACCGTGATCAGCAGAGAGAACTGCGGCTGGTCGATGATCCCGGCCCGCAGTCCGTAGAGCGAGAGATCGTCCCGAAGGTCAGGCCCGTGCTCATCAGCAGCGTCGCGAGCGCGGCGTGTGCTGCTGGTAGTGCTTGGCCATCACCAGGCCGAGAACGAAGGCGGGCAGGACGGCGTGGCCGTTGGCGGCATCGGCCAGAATCATGAGTGAAGACCAGCCAGTCGGTGTTCGGATCGACGTGGAAGAGGTTGCCGACGACCACACCCAGCGCCAGCTCGATCAGCGCGACGGAGAGGCCGACCTCGACCGAGATGATGCTGGCTACAACGACCGTTGCCGCCAGGACCGCGGCGGTTTGCATTGCATCCACGAAAAAGACCTCCATTCACGTCGTCGTTGACGGGAATAGAGGCCATCAGCGGCTGCGCCGCGGTTTGAGCGAGCCTCATCGCTCGAGCCCGAGGATAGCGACCAGTTCGGTACCGGGCGGATTAGGTCCGGTCGGCCCCGGATAGAAGCAGGCAGATGCCCGACGCAAGGACGCCGAGCGGCGGCGAGCCGGACGAGGACCACAGCGAGCGCGTCAACCGCGAGCTGATCGAGCTGCTCAACGAGCTGCGCGTGGCGCTCCCCGGCGTACAGGTGCTGTTCGCCTTCCTCCTGGCGGTGCCCTTCGCGCAGGGGTTCACGCACACGACTGACTTTCAGCGTGCCCTCTATTTCGTCGTCATCGCGCTCACGGCCGTCTCCCTGGCGCTGCTGGTCGCGCCCTCGGCCTGGCATCGGCTGCGCTTCCGCCAGGCCGACAAGGAGCGGATCCTGCTCGCCTCGAACCGGATGACGATCGGCGGACTCGGCTTCCTGGGGCTGGCGATGACGGGGGCGATCATGCTGATTGCGGACTTCATCTACAGCCCGACGCTGACCATCGTGAGCGGTGTCCTCGCTCTCGTCGTCTACGGGGTCCTCTGGTACGCCCTCCCGCTGGCCGGGAACGACGACCCCGCGGCCGAGAAGGCACGGGGCTAGCTCCTGGTCAGCGGAAAGGGGCTAGCGACCGGGGCGCTCGACCCAGTAGGACACGTTGGCGCAGACGATCGCGATGCGAACCCCATCCCTTGCATGGGTCAGGTGCATCAGTCCGTCATCGGACGCGTGCCACTGAACCTGGATCTCCTCGGGCGATTCGCTGACCGTCACGCCGTTCTGACCGTCCTTGTCCCCATTGTTGAATCGAATCGCCGTCGGCACGGGGCGAGATCCTAGTCAGCCGAGGCTGCGACGCGCCATCAGAATCACCCGAAACCTGACCGACTTACGCTAGTTTTGTCGAATGGCCGGGTCGAACGGGACTGCGACGACGCTGCGCGTGGGCGCGGAGAGCTCCGCGGTGGTGGGCAACACACCTCTGGTCGCGCTCCCGCGCCTCGGGGCCGACCTGCCGGGCGAGGTGGTGGCGAAGCTCGAGTTCTTCAATCCCGGCGGGTCCGTGAAGGACCGCATCGGGGTTGCGATGATCGACGCGGCCGAGCGCGACGGGTTGATCGAGCGGGGGCGCTCGGTGATCGTCGAGCCGACCAGCGGCAACACCGGCATCGCTCTTGCGCTCGTCGCCGCCGCTCGCGACTACCGCCTCATCCTGACCCTGCCCGAGGGCATGAGCCGCGAGCGAACGGCGCTGCTGCGGACCTATGGAGCCGAGGTCCACGAGACACCTTCGCTCGGCGGCATGAACGAGGCGGTCGAGCTCGCCAACCGGCTCGCCGAGGAGCACGACGCCTTCATTCCCCAGCAGTTCTCCAACCCGGCGAACCCGGAGATCCACCGACGGACGACCGCCGAGGAGATCTGGCGGGACCTCGACGGCGAGGTAGATGCTTTCGTCGCCGGGGTGGGAACCGGCGGGACGATCACCGGCGTCGGGCACGTCTTCAAGGAGCGCCGTCCGGACATCAGGATCATCGGCGTCGAGCCGGCGACGTCGCCGGTGCTCGCGGGCGGTCCACCCGGTCCGCACAAGATCCAGGGAATCGGCGCCGGCTTCGTGCCGGACGTGCTCGACCGAGAGGTCATCGACGAGATCGTCGACGTCAGCGACGAGGACGCGCTCGACACGGCGCGGGCGGCGGCACAGCGCGAGGGCCTGCTGATCGGGATCTCGGCGGGCGCGGCGGTTCGCGCCGCCCTCGACCTGGCGGCGAGCGAGGAGATGGCGGGCAAGCGGATCGTCGTGATCGTGCCGGATTCCGGCGAGCGCTACATGTCGCTGCCGTTCTTCGCCCCAGCCTGACGGTCGCCCTCCCTAAGCTTCGAGGCGTGTTGGGGCTGGACACGCTCAGACGCGTGACGAAGGAGATCTCGGCGGACGTCGCGTCCGCCCGCGAGCGCGATCCCGCCGCGCGCGGAATCGGCACCCTCGAGATCCTCACCGGCTGGGCGGGCGTCCAGGCGCTGCTAGCGCACCGCGTCGCGCATGCCCTCTGGGAGGCGGAGGTCCCGATGGTTCCCCGGGCGATCGCCTACACGAGCCGCGCGGTGACCGGAGTCGAGATCCATCCGGCCGCGACGATCGGCTCAGACTTCTTCATCGACCACGGCTCGGGAGTCGTGATCGGGGAGACCACGGAGATCGGCGACCGCGTGACCCTCTACCAGGGCGTCACCCTGGGCGGCACCGGCTTCGCCCGTGGCAAGCGCCACCCGACGCTCGAGGACGACGTCACGGTGGGCTCCGGGGCGAAGCTCCTCGGTCCGGTCACAGTCGGTCAGAACGCCAAGGTCGGCGCGAACACGGTGGTGATCGAGGACGTGCCCGATCACACCACGGTCGTCGGCAATCCCGGCCACCCGGTGCGGGTGGAAGGCAAGAAGGTGGAAGGACCCGACACCGACTGGATCCACCTGCCGGACCCGATCGCCGAGGCGATGAAGGAGCTCTCGCGTCGCATGACGGAGCTCGAGCAGCGCCTCGTCCGGCTCACGGGCGAGGAGGCAGACGAGGCGGACGTCACCGAGCTCCGTTCCAGGCAGGGCCCGAGCTCGGCCGGCGGCTGAGCTGGACGGCGACCGAGCGGTCGCGTAGGCTGCCGCATCCGTAAACGGCTCCGTTGGGGGACGGAGCTCCTAGAACTGGGAGAAGGAATGAAGAGGAGCAGCTACGCCCTCGGCGCGATGGCGGCCGTCGTCCTGACGTCACTCGGGCTGGCCGCCTGCGGTGGCGGCGATGACAACGACAGCACCAGTGTCAGCAGTGCCGACCAGGGCCAGATCACGCAGGCGATCCAGGCTCTGGCGACCGGCAGCGACCCGAGCGCCTGCACTCAATTCGCGACGCAGAAGTTCGTCGATCAGACCAACGGCCCCGCGAGCGGACAGGCGGCGGTCCAGGCCTGCGAGAAGGACTACCGCAGCGGCCAGGGAGCAGTCGCCGACAGCATCGAGGTGACGAACGTCCAGGTGGACGGCTCCGCCGCGACGGCGTCGGCGAAGGCAACCGGGAACATCTTCGACGGCCAGACGATCGAACTCTCGCTCGTTAAGGAGGACGGCACCTGGAAGCTCGATGTCTTCAAGGGCTTCTCCGACTTCGACAAGACCGCGCTGATCAACTCGTTCAAGGGACAGCTCCAGAACGAGGGTGGAAGCTCCGCGGCCGTGAACTGCGTCGCGCAGAACCTGGAGAAGCAGAGCGATCAGACCCTCGAGAAGAGTTTCACCGAATCGAGTGACAACACCCTGGACCAGCAGGTCTTCGCACCCTGCTCGAAGTACTTCAAGCAGGGCTAGACCGCCCGGCCGCAGGGCTATTCTCGGCCGGTGAGCCGAGGCCAGGAGGAACTGAAGGTCGCGACGGATGAGGCGCCGGGCGAGTCCCCCGGCGCCCCCGTCGAGGCTGGCGCCGATCAGATCGAGCGCTTGCTGGCGGACCTAAATGGCCCCCAGCGCGAAGCTGTCACCTTCGGCGAAGGGCCGCTTCTCATCCTCGCCGGGGCCGGCTCGGGCAAGACCCGCGCGCTGACTCACCGGATCGCCTGGCTGCTCGCCACCGGCCTCGCCCACCCCAATCAGATCCTCGCGATCACCTTCACCAACAAGGCAGCGGACGAGATGCGCGAACGCGTCTCCTCGCTGGTCGGTGGCGTGTCGAGGCGGATGTGGGTGATGACCTTCCACGCCGCCTGCGCCCGCATCCTGAGGATGGAGGCCGAGCGCCTCGGCTACACACCCCGCTTCACGATCTACGACGAGGCCGATGCCCTGCGGATGCTGAAGCGCGTCCTCGACGAGCTCGAGGTCGACACCAAGCGCTATCCGCCGCGGGCGATCCGGGCGCGCATCTCGGACGCCAAGAACCAGCTGATCGACGCCGAGACCTACCAGGAGCAGGCGGGAGGCCCCTTCGAGGACATGGTCGGGCAGGCCTACCGGCTCTACGAGCGCCGGATGCTGGAGGCCAACTCGATGGACTTCGATGACCTCCTGATGCGGACCGTCAACGTGCTCGAGCTGTTCGAGGACGTCCGCCGCCGCTACCGGGAACGCTTTCGCTGGGTGCTCGTCGACGAATACCAGGACACGAACCATGCGCAGTACCGGCTTCTGCAACTGCTCACAGGGGAGGACGGGAACCTCTCGGTCGTCGGCGACGATTCTCAGTCGATCTACGGCTTCCGGGGGGCGGAGGTTCGCAACATCCTCGAGTTCCAGGAGGACTTCCCGGACGCCCACGTCGTCAGGCTCGAGCAGAACTACCGCTCGACCCAGACGATCCTCGACGCGGCCAACGCGGTGATCGAGCACAACACCAGCGGCCTCCGCAAACACCTCTGGACCGACCTCGGCGTGGGAGAGAAGATCCACGTCGCCGAGCTCGAGGACGAGCATGCCGAGGCTCGTTTCGTCGCCGGCGAGATCGAGGAGCTGATCGACAAGGAAGACCTGAGCCGCGAGGAGATCGCGGTCTTCTACCGGACCAACGCCCACAGTCGGGTGCTCGAGGACATCCTCGTCCGCTACGAGCTGCCGTACCAGGTCATCGGTGGCACGAAGTTCTACGAGCGGGCCGAGATCAAGGACGCGATCGCCTACCTCCAGCTGATGGTCAACCCGGCGGACGAGGTCAGCTTTTCCCGCGTCGTCAACTCCCCGCGTCGCGGCATCGGCGACACCAGCCAGGGTCGCGTGCGGAACCACGCCAACACGACTGGCCGGACGATCTGGGAGATCGCACTGGAGCCGGAGGCGGTGCCCGGACTGGGAGCCGCGGCAATCAGGTCGATTGCGCGTTTCACGGAGCTGATCGAGGAGCTCCGCGCCGAGTTCGAGGGCGGTGCGGTGGCCGAGCTGCTGCGGGCACTGCTGGAGCGCTCTGGCTATCTCGACGCCCTGCGCGCCGAACGGACGATCGAGGCTGAGGGCCGGATCGAGAACCTCGAGGAGCTGGTCGGCGTCGCGGCCGAATTCGATGCCAACCGCGAGGTCGAGGGCCCGTCCGAGCTGCAGCCGCTGGAGGAGTTCCTGCAGGCGATCTCGCTCTACACCGACCAGGACGACCTCGACCGTGGCGAGTCCAAGGTGACGCTGATGACCCTCCACAACGCAAAGGGCCTGGAGTACGACGCGGTCTTCATCATCGGCTGCGAGGAGGGCGTCTTCCCACACTCCCGCTCGCTCGAGGAGGGAAACGAGGAGGAGGAGCGCCGCCTCTGCTACGTCGGCATCACCCGCGCCCGGAAGCGGCTCTCGATGACGCACGCCCGCAGCCGCCGGATGTTCGCGGGTCGCGAGACCGGTTTCCCGTCGCGCTTCCTTTCCGAGCTCCCCGACGAGCTGGTCGAGCGCGAGGGAACCGAGGAGCAGGCACTCACCGGCTGGGCACTGGGCGGCAACGGCGCTCCGGGACCCACGGCGGACCCTTCGCTCTCGTTTGCCACCGGCGACGACGTCACCCACGCCAGCTTCGGGGAAGGGGTGGTCACGGCGGTCGAGCCCGGCGGGGTGATAGTCGTCCGCTTCGCAAGCGACGGAACGGAGCGCAAGCTGATGGCTGACTACGCGCCACTGAGGAAGGTGAGCTAGTGGCGGCGAGCGTGATCGACGGCAAGGCGGTCGCCGCTTCGGTGCGCGAGAGGGTCCGCGGGGAGGTCCAGGAGCTGACCCGTGAGATCGGACGGCCGCCCGGGCTGGCCACGGTGCTCGTGGGCGACGACCCGGCCTCCGCGATCTACGTGCGTCGCAAGCACGAGGCGGCCGAGGAGGCAGGGATCCGCAACTTCGACCACCAGCCCAGCGGCTCGATTCGCCAGGACGAGCTCTGGGAGCTGGTCAGCGATCTCAACGCGAATGACGAGGTGGACGGGATCCTGGTGCAGCTGCCGCTGCCAGAGCACCTCCTTCCCGATCCGATCATCGCCGTGATCGACGCCGCCAAGGACGTCGACGGCCTCACCCCGGTCAGTGCCGGGCTCCTCGCCAGAGGTGAGCCGCGCCTCGTCCCGGCCACCCCGCAGGGTGTGATGGAGCTGATCTCCTCCGCCGGGGTTGACCCGGCCGGCAGGGATGCGGTGATCGTCGGCCGCTCGAACCTGGTCGGCCGGCCGCTCTTCTCCCTGCTGCTCGGCGCGAACGCGACGGTGACCGTCTGCCACAGCCGGACGCGAGACCTCGCCGAGGTCTGCCGCCGCGCCGAGATCCTCGTCGCCGCCGCGGGACAGCCGCGGCTCGTCACCGGCGACATGGTGCGGCCCGGGGCGACCGTGATCGATGTGGGCACGAATCGAACCGACGACGGCCTCGTCGGCGACGTCGATTTCGACGCGGCCAGGGAGACCGCGGGAGCGATCACTCCCGTGCCCGGCGGGGTCGGTCCGATGACCATCGCCATGCTTCTGGCGAATACGGTCAAGGCTGCCCGGCAGCGCGCCGGGTCCTCCGCGATCACGAGCTGAGCGACAACCGCTCGTTTTACATTGTCCGGCGTCGGTAGGGTCTCGGCGCTCGCCAACGACTGACTCGACGGAGGACGAACATGGGCGGTGGAAGGTTGTCTCAGGGGCAGACGATCGCGGCGGTTGGCGCCGTGGTGATTCTCATTTCGTCGTTTCTCGACTGGGTCGGCTCCGGCGGAGGGGGTGCCGTGACCGTGCCGGGCGCCGGGACGGTGAACGTGTCCGGTCCCTCCTTCAATGCCTGGGAGATCCCGGGCTCGGTGCTCGACGTGTTCATTGTCGTCACGGCGATCGCCGCCCTCTTGCCGGCGCTCCTCGTCCTCACCAACGCGGCGCAGGAGTTCTCCTTCGCCTCGGCCGCCACCCTCATCCTGGGTTTCGTGGGGGTGCTGCTGGTGGCGGCCTTCCTCTCGGTTGACTTTCCCGGCTCCGGAGCCGAGGGGAAGATCGGGGCGTGGATCGGCCTGATCGGGTTCGCCGTGATCGCGTTCGGCGGATTTCGCGCCATGCAGGAAGCGGTCGCCGGGGAGATGTAGGCTCGGGCGCTCGCCAAAGACCGAGGAGGACCATTGGACGCCAACCGCTTGTCTCAGGGGCAGCTCGTAGCCGCCATCGCCGCGATCGCTCTGTTCATCATCAGCTTCCTGCCCTGGTTCGACATCTCGGGCGCGGTGACCGTCGGCGGGACAACGATCGGCGGAACCAAGAACTTCAACCTCTGGCAGGCCGAGAACCCGCTCGATATCTATCTGCTGATCGTCATCCTCGTCGCGCTGCTGCCGGCCGCGTTCACCCTCCTCGGGGATGGCGGCGACGCACCCATGGCCTCGATGGCGACCACGCTGCTGGCGAGCGTCGGCACGCTGCTGATCCTCTACCAGATCTTCGACACACCGGGTGACCTCGAGCGGAAGATCGGCCTCTTCCTGGGCCTGATCGCCTGCGGCGCGATCGCGGTCGGCGGGTACCTCTCGATGCAGGAGGACGTCGGAGGCGAGCGCTACTGAGGGACCGCGTTCGCCTGGGCGAGCTGGTCGGGACCATCGCAGGCCTCGGCCTCCTCGTCGTCACCTTTCTTCCCTGGTACTCGGTCGGAGGCGAGAACCTGACCGCCTGGGAGGCGTTCAGCGTGACCGACATCGTCCTGGCGGCGAGCGCCGTCACCGCGGTCTCGGTCGGCATCGTCGTCCTCTTCGGGCTCTCGGTCAGCTACCCGGTGGCCGGCAGCTCTGTGGCGGGAGGACTCGGGATCGTCGCCCTGGTGCTGATAGTCATCCGCCTGATCAACCCGCCCGGGAGTGGCGACGTCGACCGAGAGATCGGAGCGTGGCTGGGCCTGATCGCCGCAGCCGGGATCGCGTGGGGCGGCTGGCTCGGGATGCAGGAGGCGGGGCCCCTGCGCTCCCCCTCAGCCGCTCATTGACGCGGTGACATCCCGCGCGACGTGAGTCGCGCACGCGATGATGGTCATCATC
>DASTAI010000371.1:0-2410 GCA_035712865.1 Solirubrobacterales bacterium | reverse complement strand
CGAGGCCCGCGCTGGGAGATGGCCTGGCGCTGCTCACGTGGGTGACCTCCTTTCCGGACAACAGCGCCAGGGGGCTTCCCGTCGTCCGCGGCGAGGTTCTTCTCTCCGATGCCGAGACGGGGGAGGAGCTCGCCGTGATCGAGTGCGCCTCGGTCACCTCGCTGCGCACCGGTGCGGCCGCCGCCGTCTCGGCCCAGGTGCTCGCCGCAGAGGGCGCGGCCACGGTCGGCATCATCGGCTGCGGCGTGAACGGCGCCTGGGCGGCGCGGTGCCTGGCGGGCGCGGGCTACGGGCCGGGAGTCTGCGCCGATCCCCGCGTCGATCCCGCGGAGGCGCTGGCGGACGAGCTCGGCTGGCGGGCCGGAGACCGCGGCGAGGCCGCGGTGCAGGACGTCGTCGTCGCGGTGACGCCGGGAGAGGAGCCCGTCATCCTGGACGGCGACCTACGCCCGGGCCAGCACTTCGCCGTGCTCGGCGCCGATGCGCACGGAAAGCAGGAGGTCGACCTGGCGGCGATCGAGCGCTGTCGTCTCTTCTGCGACGAGTGGGAGCAGGCGAGCGCCGGCGGGGAGCTCGCCAACGGCGTGGACGCTCGACTGATCGGGCGGGAGCAGGTCACCCAGATAGGCGACGTCCTCAACGGCGCACCCGGGCGCTCGAGCGAGGGGGAGATCACTCTCTTCGACTCGACCGGCCTGGCGATCCAGGATCTCGCCATCTGCAAGGCCGTCTACGAGAGCTGGCGGAGGGGCGAAGTCGAGGCGCCCGTCGTCACGCTCTGACCGGCGAAGGGGATAGCGGCGGCGGGCGCCGCCTGTCAGGCGCCCACCCGCCGCCACCTCTCCTCCCAAGCTCTAGTCGACGTCGGTGCCCTCGACCAGGAATGCGACCCGGACGTGGGCGCGCCACTCGTCGAGGTTCTCGCCGCGCAGCCCGGTGGAGACCACGTCGACCGCCCGGATGTTCCGCAGCGAGCTCTGCGCCTGCTTGAGGGCCTGCTGCGCTGCGTCATCCGAAGACTTCTTGGAGCTTCCGACCAGCTCGATGATCTTTACGACAGCCACGAGCCCTCCTTCTCCTCTAGGCGCGATGGGTTTGTAACCGGGGTTCTATTCGAACCGGCGCCGCGGGGCAAGTGCGCAAATTGCGCGTCAGCCCCTGCCCCACCCGCCGCCCCGCTGGCTGTGCACCGAAACGCCCTCGCGCAGGCCCGCCTGCTGCCAGCGGCTGACGGGAGCCGCCTGGGCCGCGGGCGCCGTCTCCCAGAGAAAACGCTCGAGCGCCGCAGCGATGGCCGCGGCCTCCTCCGGCGACGCCGACGAGGTCGCGATTTCGATTTGGGGGCGAGGGGGTCGCCCCTGGCCGTTGCGGGCCATGGCTAGAGCGGGATGTTCCCGTGCTTGCGCTTCGGCCCCTCGACCCGCTTGGTCTGAAGCGTGCGCAGCGCCCGGATCAGCTTGGGCCGCGTCTGTTGCGGCTCGATCACGTCGTCGATGTAGCCGCGCTCGGCCGCGGAGTAGGGGTTGGCGAAGTGGGCCTTGTAGTCGTCGATCAGCTTGGCCCGGCGCTCGTCCGGGGTCGGCGACTTCTGAAGGTCGCGTCGATAGATGATGTTGACGGCGCCCTCGGGGCCCATCACAGCCACCTCCGCGGTCGGCCAGGCGAAGTTGAAGTCGGCGAGCATGTGCTTGGAGTTCATGACGTCGTAGGCGCCGCCGTAGGCCTTGCGCGTCTCGACCGTGAGCTTCGGCACCGTCGCCTCGGTGAAGGCGTAGAGCAGCTTCGCGCCGTGGCGGATGATCCCGCCCCACTCCTGCGAGGTCCCCGGGAGGAAGCCCGGGACGTCCGTGAAGGTGAGCAGCGGGATGTTGAAGGCGTCGCAGAAGCGGACGAAGCGCGCGGCCTTCTCGGACGAGTTGATGTCGAGGACGCCGGCCAGGTGGTTGGGCTGGTTGCCGACGACGCCGATCGGATGCCCATCCAGCCGTGAGAAGCCGATGACGATGTTCTGGGCGAAGAACTCCTGGACCTCGAAGAACTCGCCGTCGTCGACGATCCGCGAGATCACGTCGCGCATGTCATACGGCTTCTGCGGGTCGTCGGGGACGATGTTGTCGAGCTCGGGGTCCTCGCGGTCCGGATCGTCGGTGGGCTCGACCCGGGGCGGCAGCTCGAGGTTGTTGAGCGGAAGGAAGCTCATCAGGTAGCGGGCGTCCTCCAGGCACTGTTCCTCGTCGTCCGCGGCGAAGTGGGCGACCCCTGACTTCGTGTTGTGCGTCATCGCCCCGCCGAGCTCCTCGAACTCGACCTCCTCGCCGGTGACGGTCTTGATCACCTCGGGGCCGGTGATGAACATGTGCGAGGTCTCCTTGACTATGAAGATGAAGTCGGTCATGGCGGGGGAGTAGAC
>DASTAI010000370.1:0-12036 GCA_035712865.1 Solirubrobacterales bacterium | reverse complement strand
GGGCGCCTCGGCGGAGACGCGGAGACGCACTTCCCGTGGGCCTGGAAGTCGAGCGAGCTGGTCGCGGTGAAGCCCGTGGAGATCGACGTCGAGCACACCCGCCGGCGCCAGCGCCTGCGTATCCGCGATCACGTCAGCCTCCGGATCCGCGACCGCTACGACGGCCCCGAGACCGTCACCTGCGTGATCCCGGGTCACGACCGGGACGGCGAGGAGCTTGTCGCCGACGAGCTGGTCGTCCAGGACGGCCCGCTCGAGTTCAGCTACCGCGGCGTCTGTGGCTACGGCTCGACGTTCGACTACTCGGGCGCCTAGGAGTAGGAGTCCCAGTACTGGAGCTCGGGCAGCGGGTCATAGGGCGCGCCGCCGACGAACCATCCGGGGGCGGTCCAGCGCTCGAAGTGCAGATGACAGCCTTCGGCGTCCCCGGTGGCTCCGACGCGCCCGATCTGCTGGCCCGCGTAGACGATCGTCCCTGCCGGCGCCCAGCTCGGCCGCTGCAGGTGCATGTAGACGAAGTCGGTGCCGGTGATCCGGCCGTGGATCACGACGTAGTAGCCAGCGCCGGAGGCCTGGTAGGCGTTGACGTTCACCTCGCCTGTCTCCGACACGACCTCCTTCTGCCCGCAGGCCGCCGGGATGTCCTGACCCTGATGCACGTGCCCGGCTCGGGGCGCCCCGAAGCGCGCGTCGGCCCCGCCGAAGGTGTGGGGACCCGGTAGCGGGAACGCGTGCAGGTGCATCAGGAAGGGCGCCGTCTGGCCCGACGCCGTGGCGCCCGCGGTGTTCGACTTCCCGAGCCTGAGCTGATAGGTCCCATCCGGGGCCGCCCCCGCGGAGGTCATCCCGTTCCAGGCCATGCCGTTGGAGGCCGCGGCGTCGAATCTCATCGGCAGCAGCTGGACCAGGTTGCCGGCGGCGTCGAAAACCTTGACCTTCGCACTGCCGGCGTGGCGGGAGGTGACCGTGACCGAGGGACTCACCAGGCCCTGGACGAAGAAGCTGCCGCTCACCCGTCCCTTGACGAGCAGCTTCCTGATCCGCTTCGCCTCCCTGCGGCTGACGACGCCGTTCACGGGCCAGGCGCGCCGGGCCTCGAGCGCCTCGACGCTCCTCGTCGTCCTCTTGCCGAAGGCTCCGTCGATGGTGGTGGAGATCCCCAGGCGCGTCAGCGCACGCTGCAGATAGCGGACGTCCTTGCCCTTCATCCCGGTGCGCAGCACCCTGGAGCCGAAGGGATGCCTGTGCCCGGGCTTGGCATCCGCCACGGCGGGGAGCGGTGCGAGCAGCGCCACCGTGATCAGGGCGCAGATCAGGGATCTGGGTCTGTGGGAACCCATTGGTGCTCCCAACGGGTGTACGACGGCCGAGTTGCGCCTCCCTGCAAGCTGGGCGCAAACACCCACGGATGTGGCCCTTCTCGCGGCGCTCGCCGCTGAAGGGCGAGCCCCAGGCGAAGTCCGACAAGGACGCAGGGAGCCGGAATAGCGGGGCTGTTCCGGCGACCGAGGACGCCCTCGGGCGGCGACTGGGGCCGCCATTCACGGTGATTGGCCGCGAGAAGGGCCATTAGCCTTAGCTCGATGGCCATTGCCGAGAAGATCCAGGTGAAGCTCCCCGATGGCTCCGAGCTGGAGCTGGACGGCGGCGCGACCGGTGCCGCCGCCGCCGGCGCCATCGGCTCCGGACTGGCCAGGGCGGCGCTGGCGATCAAGGCCAACGGCGAGCTCCGCGACCTCTCCGCGCCGCTCGAAGGCGGAGAGACGATCGAGATCGTCACGGACAAGAGCCCGGAAGCCCTCGAGTTGATCCGCCACGACGCGGCGCACGTCCTCGCCGAGTCGGTGCTCGATCTCTATCCCGACGCCAAGATCTCGATCGGGCCGCCGATCGAGAACGGCTTCTACTACGACATCGAGTTCCCCGACGGCAGCCCCGGGGAGGAGGATCTCGAGCGGATCGAGGAGCGGATGCGGGAGCACGTCAAGGCCGACGAGCGCTTCGAGCGCCGCGAGGTCCCTGCCAAGGAGGCCGCCGAGCTCTTCCGCAGGGAGGGGCAGGACTACAAGGTCGAATTGATCGAGGACCTGATCCACGATGAGGGAGCGCAGACCGTCTCGCTCTACCGGAACGGCCCCTTCGAGGACCTCTGCCGTGGGCCGCACGGACCCTCGACCGGCCGGATCGGCGCGTTCAAGCTGACGTCGCTGGCGGGGGCCTACTGGCGCGGCGATGAGACCCGTCAGATGCTCACCCGGATCTACGGGACGGCCTTCCTCGACAAGAAGGACCTCGACCAGTACCTGGAGCGACTCGAGCAGGCGCGCGAGCGCGACCACCGCAAGCTCGGTCCGGAGCTCGATCTCTTCCAGTTCCGGCCCGAGGCGCCCGGGATGCCGTTCTGGCTGCCGCACGGCACGGTCCTGCTCAAGCTGATCGAGGCCGAGGTGCGCAAGCAACTCGATGCCCGCGGCTACTCCGAGATCAAGACTCCGCAGGTGCTCGACGTCGAGCTCTGGCACCGCTCGGGCCACTGGGACAACTACAAGGAGAACATGTTCTTCACCGCCCCCTCGCAGCGCGAGGACGCCGAACGCGCGGGCAAGGAGGAGCGGGAGTACGCGCTGAAGCCGATGAACTGCCCCGGCGCCTGCCTGGTCTTCGCCTCGCGGCGCCACTCCTATCGCGAGCTGCCGCTCCGCCTCGCCGAGTTCGGCCTCGTCTCGCGCTGGGAGCGTGAGGGCGTCCTGCACGGCCTGCTTCGGGTTCGCGCCTTCACCCAGGACGATGCACACGTCTTCTGCACACTCGACCAGGTCACCGACGAGGTGGACTCGATCTGCACCGCGATCGACCAGCTGTACGAGCGCTTCGGCTTCGACGACGTCAGGGTGGAGCTCTCCACCCGGCCGGAGAAGTCGATCGGGACGGACGAGCAGTGGGAGCAGGCTGAGGGCGCGCTCCGCCAGGCGCTGGAACGGCAGGGCCGCGAGTACGACGTGAGCCCGGGGGAGGGCACCTTCTACGGGCCGAAGATCGACTTCCACATCACCGATGCGCTGGGCCGCTCCTGGCAGTGCGGCACCTGCCAGCTCGACTTCCAGATGCCCGAGCGCTTCGAGCTCACCTACACCGGCGCCGACAACGCCGATCATCGCCCGGTCTTGATCCACCGCGCCCTGCTCGGCTCGATGGAGCGCTTCGCCGGCATCCTGATCGAGCATTACGGCGGTCGCTTCCCGCTGTGGCTGGCTCCGGTCCAGGCGGTGGTCCTGCCCGTCGCGGACCGCCACAACGAGCGCGCCGCCGAGGTCGCGGTCCGGCTGCGCGGCAACGGCCTGCGCGCGGGAGTCGACGAGCGCACCGAGTCCGTCGGCCGAAAGATCCGCGACGCCGAGCTCTCCAAGGCCCCCTACATGCTGGTCGTCGGCGACAAGGAGATCGAGTCCGAGACCGTCTCCGTGAGGCACCACGGGGACGGCGATCTCGGGGCGATCACGGTCGAGGCCCTGATCGAGCGCATGCAGGCCGAAGCCGGCTCCTGACGACATCATCCGCGCGGCGGGAGAACTGGCGTTTATACTGGGATCAATGCCGGGCACCCACACCACGCCGCGCCGCTGAGCGCTCCCGTGCCCGCCTACCCGAACCACTCTCTCTCATCAGCTTGACGATCTACCCAATGCGCAGCTAGTGGCGGTCTCCCGCTTCGACCGCCGGCCGCCCGAGCGCGACACCACCCGGATCAACGAGAGGATCCGGGTCCCAGAGGTGCGCCTGATCGACGAAAACGGGGAGCAGGTCGGGATCGTCCCGACGCCCGACGCACTCGAGCGTGCCCGGGAACGCGACCTGGACCTGGTCGAGGTCGCACCCAACTCGAAGCCGCCGGTCACCCGGATCCTCGATTACTCGAAGTACAAGTACGAGCAGGAGCAGAAGGCCAAGGCCGCCCGCAAGCACCAGCAGCAGGTGAACGTGCGGGAGATCAAGCTGCGGCCGAAGATCGCCCAGCACGACTACGAGACCAAGCGCGGCCACGTCGAGCGCTTCCTCAAGCAGCAGGACAAGGTCAAGGTGACGATCATGTTCCGCGGCCGCGAACAGAGCCATCCGGAGCGTGGACGGATGCTGCTCGACCGGCTGCACGAGGACGTCTCCGAGCTGGCCACGGTCGAGCAGGAGCCGCTCCAGGAGGGCCGGAACATGACCATGCTGCTCGCGCCGGCTCGCAACGCCGGCCAGGAGAAGGAAGCCGCGGCCGGCTAGCGGCCGCCCTCCGGCATGAGCGATCTCGATGAGCTCCGGCGACGCCGGGCGCTCACTGAGGACGCCGCCCGCACGGAAGCCGTCGAACGGCGACATGCCACCGGGGGGCGGACCGCGCGGGAGAACGTCGCCGATCTCGTCGACCCCGGCAGCTTCGTCGAGTACGGGCGTCACGCGATCGCGGCGCAGCGGGGGCGGCGCGAGCTGCAGGAGCTGATCGAGCGGACGCCCGCCGACGGCCTGGTAGCGGGGACGGCGCGGGTCAATGGCGAGCTGTTCGGCGAGCGGGCAGCGTGCGCCGTGCTCTCCTACGACTACACGGTCCTCGCGGGAACCCAGGGCGCCCTCGGGCACCGCAAGAAGGACCGGCTCTTCGAGCTGATCGAGCGGATGCTTCTGCCGACCGTCTTCTTCGCGGAGGGCGGAGGTGGCAGGCCCGGTGACACGGACTATCCGGTCGTCTCGGCGCTCGAGGTGCGCGCCTTCGCCCTCTGGGCGCGGCTCTCGGGCCTCGTCCCCCGCATCGCCGTGGTATCCGGCCGCTGCTTCGCAGGAAACGCGGTGATCGCCGGCTGCTCGGATCTGATCGTCGCGACCGAGAACACATCGGTCGGCATGGGCGGCCCCGCGATGATCGCGGGCGGCGGCCTCGGCGACGTGGATCCCGACGAGGTGGGCCCGATCGATGTGCAGGCGCCCAATGGCGTGGTGGACGTCGTCGTCGCCGACGAGGAGGAGGCGGTGACCATCGCCAAGAAGCTCCTCGGCTATTTCCAGGGCAGCGTCGAGAACTGGGGCGCTCCCGACCAGGAAACGCTGCGCGAGGCGGTCCCCGAGCGGGCCCGTCGCGCCTACAAGGTCGCGCCGATCATCGAGACGATCGCCGACGAAGGCTCCGTCGCCTTCCTGCGCGAGCGGTTTGCGCCTGAGATGGTCACCGCGCTCGCGCGGATCGAGGGCCGGCCCGTCGGCGTGATCGCCAACAACACGATGACGATGGCCGGCGCCGTCACCAGCGCAGCCTCCGACAAGGCGGCTCGCTTCCTCCAGCTCTGCGATGCGTTCCGTCTGCCGGTGATCTCGCTGGTCGACACGCCGGGGTACATGGTCGGCCCGGAGGCGGAGGCCACGGGCCTGGTCAGGCGGGGTTCGAGGCTCCTCGTCGCCGGCGGCGCCCTCAGCGTCCCCTTCGTGGCCGTCATCCTGCGACGGGGATACGGCCTCGGAGCCCAGGCGATGACCGCCGGAAGCCTCCACGAGCCGCTGCTCACGGTCGCCTGGCCCGGGGCTCACCTCGGCCCGATGGGTCTGGAGGGGGCGGTCAGGCTCGGACTGCGGAAGGAGCTCGCGGCGATCGAGGACGAAGCGGAGCGGGAAGAGCGTGTCCGCGAGGTGACCGCGGCCGCCGAGCGCAACGCCGAGGCCCTCAACGCCGCGCAGCTCTTCGAGATCGACGACGTGATCGACCCGGCCGAGACACGCGGACTGATCGCGACGACTCTGGCGGCCGCCGGCGAGATCGACCGCCGCCACGGGCATCGATTCGTGGACACCTGGTAACGCGGGCGTGCTTCAATAGTCGGCCCCGATGCCGAAGATGAAGACCCATTCGGGTTCCAAGAAGCGGTTTCGCAAGACCGCCAAGGGCAAGCTGCGCGGCAAGCGCGCGTACTCGAGCCACATGCTCGGGAAGAAGTCCCCTGGCAGGAAGCGGCGCTTCAAGCGACCCTCGGTGATCTCCCAGGCCGACAAGAAGCGAGTGGAGACGCTGCTCGCGGGGAAGGGTCGCTGATGCCCCGCGCCACGAACGCAGTCGCCCGCAAGAAGCGGAAGAAGAAGGTCCTCGACCGCGCCAAGGGCTACTACGGTCGCAAGCACTCGAGCTACCGGCTCGCGAACGAGCAGGTCATGCGCTCGGACGCCTACGCATATCGTGACCGGCGCACCCGGAAACGCGACTTCCGCCGGCTCTGGATCACGCGGATCAACGCTGCGGCGCGCCAGGAGGGCATGAGCTACTCCGATCTGATCCACGGTCTCCAGAAGGCCGAGATCGACGTGAACCGGAAGATGCTCGCCGACATCGCCGTCAACGACCCCGAGGGATTCCGCCGATTCGTCGAGCTCGCCCGGGAGGCTGCCGCCAACTAGCTCACGGCAGCCAGAGCAAGACTCCCCGGGCGGTCCGCGAAGCGGCCGCCCTTTTCATTTCAGGAGCCAATGATCACCAGCCCCCACAACGAGAAGCTCAAGCTGATTCGCCGCCTCGGGCGGCGCCGGACCCGCGAGCGCGAGGGGCTGTTCGTCGGTGAGGGCGAGGACATGCTCGCGGCGGCTCGCGAGGCCGGCGCCGAGCCGCTCGAGCTCCTGACGGCGGCCGGCGAGGGGCTCGGGGGAACGGAGGTCGAGCCCGCCCTGCTCGACCGGTTCTCGTCCCTCGCGTCGGGGACTCGCGCAATCGGCGTCTGGCGCGAGGCGTGGTCGGAGCGAGCCGAGCCGCCCTGTGTGTACCTCCACGGCGTTTCGGATCCCGGCAACGTCGGCACGGTGATTCGCACCGCCAACGCGCTGGTCGGCGGCTCTGTGGTCCTCGGGCCCGGTTGCGCGGATCCCTACGGCCCGCATGCCGTCCGGGCGAGCATGGGGGCGGTGTTCGCCCAACCGCTGCTGCGCGGCGGTGTCGAGGGTACGCCCGAGCCACGGGCGGCGCTGGTCGCGCACGGCGGTGAGTCACTCGAGGCCCTCGCCGGAGTTGCCACGATCTGCCTCGGCGCCGAGCGGGATGGCCTCCCCGAGGAAACCGTCGAGGGCTCCCGGGTGCGGGTGACGATCCAGCTCCGGGATGGGGCCGAGTCACTGAACGTCGCCGCGGCGGCGGCGATCGCTCTTCACCGGATAGCTTCCGATGTGGGAGAAGGCCATGGCGACTGACCGGATCGAACAGCTCAAAGACGAGGCGGCGGACGCGATCGGCTCCGCCGCGACGACGGCCGAGCTCGAGGAGCTCCGAGTCCGCTACCTCGGCCGCAAGGCGGAGCTCACCCAGATCCTGCGCGGCATCGCCGAGCTGCCGCAGGAGGAGCGCGGCCCGGTCGGCAAAGCCGGCAACAAGGCCCGGAGGGAGCTCGAGGGCCTGCTCGAGTCCCGCGGCGCCGAGCTGGACGCCAGTGAGCTCGGCACCCGACTGGCCGAGGACGCGATCGACGTCACCCTGCCGGGCTCGCCGACGCTCCCGGCGGGAGCGCTCAACCCGCTGATCCGCACCCAGCGCGAGATCGAGGACATCTTCATCGGTCTCGGCTACCGGGTGATGGAGGGGCCCGAGGTCGAGCTCGACTACTACAACTTCACGGCGCTGAACCATCCGCCAGGTCACCCGGCGCGGATGGCTCAGGACACCTTCTACGTCGATCCGTCGACGCTGCGCCGGGACCTGCGAATCCCGTCGAACGGCGACCAGCTCCCGCCGGGGCCGGAGGACGTCGTCCTCAGGACACACACCTCGCCGATGCAGGTCCGCTCGATGGAGGCCCAGCCCCCGCCGATCTTCATCGTCGTGCCGGGCCGCTGCTACCGCTCCGACCCCTTCGACGCGACCCACAGCCCGATCTTCCACCAGGTGGAGGGCCTCGCGGTTGGGCCCGACATCACGCTCGCGGACCTGAAGGGGACGCTCGACGAGTTCGCCCGGGCGGTCTTCGGCCCGGCGCGCGAGACGCGATTCCGGCCGGGGTTCTTCCCCTTCACAGAGCCGAGCGTCGAGGTCGACGTCTCCTGCTTCCGCTGCGGAGGCAGCGGCAAGCTGCCCGACGGCTCGCGCGACCCGCTCTGCAAGGGGATCGGCTGGATCGAGATCCTCGGCGCGGGCATGGTCGACCCAAACGTCTTCGGTTTCGTCTCGCAGAACGGCTACGACCCCGAGGAGGTGCAGGGTTTCGCCTTCGGCATGGGTATCGAGCGCATCGCCATGCTCAAGTACGGCGTCCCCGACCTCCGGAAGTTCTTCGAGAACGACGTCCGCGTGCTGGAGCAGTTCCGATGAAGGCGCCCACCTCCTGGCTGCGTTCCTACTGCGACCCCGGCCTCTCGGTCGAGGAGCTCGCGGACGAGATCGCCATGCACTCGATCGAGGTCGAGCGGATCAGCCACGTCGGCGCGCCCTCACCCGACTCCTTCGTGGTCGGGAAGGTGCTCTCGGTCGAGGAGCATCCCGACGCCGACAAGCTGAGGGTCTGCGAGGTCGACGCCGGCGACGGGACGCGGACGATCGTCTGCGGGGCGGCGAACGTCGCCGCCGGCCAGACCGTTCCGGTGGCACTGCCCGGCGCCGTGATGCCGGACGGCACCAGGCTCGGCAAGGCCAAGCTCAGGGGGATCGAGTCCAACGGGATGATCCTCTCGGAAGCCGAGCTCGAGATCGGTGACGACGCGGACGGAATTGCGGTCTTCGATGAGGACGGGCTGGCGCCCGGGACCCCTCTGGAGGAGGTGATCCCCGTCTCCGACCCGGTGATCGAGCTCGAGCCGACGTCCAACCGCGTCGATTGCTTCGCCGTCTACGGAGTCGCGCGCGAGGTCCACGCGGTCACAGGGGCGGAGCTGGCGCCGGCCCCCTGGGACGAGGACGCCGAGGCGGCGGGCGAGGGCGGGGTCAACGACTACGCCTCGGTAACCGTCGAGGTTCCGGAGCTCTGCCCGCGCTTCAGCGCCCGCGTCTTCACCGACGTCCGAATCGGCCCCTCGCCGCTCTGGCTCAAGGCCCGGCTGATCGGGGCGGGCATGCGGCCGATCAACAACGTCGTCGACATCACCAACTACGTGATGCTGATGACGGCGCAGCCGATGCACGCCTACGACCTCGACCTCGTGCCCGACGGGGCCCTCATCGTCAGGACGGCTCAGCGCGGCGAGAAGATGACGACGCTCGACGGGGTGGAGCGGTCACTCGACGAGGACACGGTCCTGGTGGCCGACCGGAATGGGCCCACCGGCATCGCGGGGATCATGGGCGGCCAGGTCTCTGAAGTGTCGGATACGACGACGCGGGTGCTGCTCGAGGCAGCGACCTGGAACGGGGTCAACATCCTCCGGACCTCGCGGAAGATCGGGCTGCGCTCGGACGCCTCGAACCGCTTCGAGAAGCAGCTCCATCCCGAGCTCGCGATCAGGGCGCAGCGGATCGCCTCGCGCCTGTTCGTCGAACTCTGTGGCGCGAAGCTCGTGCCGGGAACGATCGACGAGGCCGCGGAGATCCCCGCGCCGCACCGAATCCAGCTCCGGCATGCACGGGTGGAGCGCCTGCTCGGCATGCCGATCACCCCCGACCAATGCGTCGAATACCTCGAGCGGCTCGACTTCGAGGTGAAGCGTGAGGGAGAGAACCTGGAGGCGACGGTCCCGGTCCACCGCCACTACGACGTCACGCGCGAGGTGGATCTGATCGAGGAGGTCGGCCGGATCCACGGCTATGCGGCGAACCTGAAGCCCAGCCTGCCCGGCACGAGCGGTCAGACGGGTCGCCTCAGCCGCGAGCAGCGCCTCCGGCGCCGCGCGGAGGACGTGATGCGGGACCTCGGCTTCGACGCCGTCGTCGACCTCAGCCTGACCGACCCCGGCATGTCAGGCCGCCTTCGGATCGCTGAGGCCGACCCGCGGGCGAAGCCGATCGGGATCTCGAATCCGCTCTCGACGGAGCACTCCGTCGAGCGGACCGTGTTGCTCGGCTCCCTGCTGGATGACGCGCGCTACAACCTGGCGCACGGCGCCGAGCGGGTCGCCCTCTTCGAGTCAGGTCGCGCCTACCTCCGCGAGGGCGAATCCCCTCACGACGGTGTGCTCGCGGGCAAGTTCGCCGGCGAGCGGCCGCCGCCGGCCTTCGAGCCGTGGCGCATCGGCGCTCTCGCAGCCGGGGACCTGCGTCCGGCGAGCTGGCGAGGGGGGGAGGCGCCGGCCGACTTCTACGCCCTCAAGGGCGCCCTGGAGGCACTCGCGACCGAGCTCGAGGTCGAGGTCGAGGTGGTTCCGGGTGAGCAGCCCTTCCTGCACCCCGGCCGTGCGGCGACGGTGCGGATCGGCGACGAGGAGATCGGCTGGCTGGGAGAGATCCACCCGCTCGTCTGCCGCCAGTGGGACCTCGAAGGGGCGGCGGGGTTCGAGGTGGATCTGGCGCCGCTGGTGGCCGCCTCGGCGATCGGCGAGGAGACCTACGAGGACGTGATCTCCTATCCCGCCGTCCACCAGGACATCGCCGTCGTGGTCGACGAGGACGTGCCCGCGGCGGAGGTTCGCGCGGCCGTGCTCGATGGCGGTGGCGAGCTGCTTCGCTCGGCCCGGGTATTCGACCTCTACCGCGGCGAGCAGCTGGGCGAGGGCCGCAAGAGCCTGGCGCTCCGGCTCAGCTTCCGCGCCGCTGACCGGACCCTCACCGACGAGGAGGTCGCGGATCGGAGAGGAGCCATCGAGGAGGCGGTCCGGACGATCGGGGGATCGCTCCGTGAGTGATCGCGTCCTCGTCGCGGGTGCCTCGGGATACGCCGGGGCGCTCGCGGCCGAGCTTGTGAGGAGGCATCCCAGCCTCGAGCTGGCCCGGGTCACCGCGCGGACGGATGCGGGCAGGCGGCTCGACGAGCTCTATCCGGAGTACGGCGTCGACCTCGTCCTGGAGGAGCCGGGGGCCGAGGATGGCCCGGATCTCGACGCGGCCATCGTCGCCTATCCCCACGGCGCGGCCGCCCCGGTCGTGGCGGCCCTGCGGAAGCAGGACGTGAAGGTCGTCGATCTTTCCGCCGACTTCCGCCTGCACGACCTCGACACCTACGCGCGGTGGTACGGCGAGCACGGCGCGCCCGAGCTGGTCCCGGACGCGGTCTACGGGCTGACGGAGCTCCACCGCGAGTCGATCGCGGGCGCCGACCTCGTCGCCAATCCCGGCTGCTACCCGACCGCGAGCATCCTGGCGCTGGCGCCGCTCGCCGGCGAGGGCCTGATCGAGGACGTCGTCATCGACGCCAAGTCGGGGGTCTCCGGCGCCGGCAAGGCGGCGGCCGAGGAGATGGAGGCGGTAAAGGAGACCGACGACACCCTGCCCTACAAGGTCACCGCCCATCGCCACACCCCCGAGATCGCCCAGGAGCTCGGCGAGCTCAGCGGAAATGGGGCGACCCCCCTCACCTTCGTCCCTCACCTGATGCCATACGACCAGGGGGAGCTGGTCAGCTGTTACGTGCGGACCTCGGACGGCGTCGACATGTCGCGGCTGCTCGAGCTCTACGAGGAGCGATACGCGGACGAGCCCTTCGTCGAGGTGACGACCGAGCCGCCCGGGGTCAGCGGCGTCCGCGAGACGAACCTCTGCCGGATCCATCTCGCGCAGAACGAGTCGTCCGGGCGGGTTCTCGCCTTCGCCTCGATCGACAACCTCTGGAAGGGAGCCGCCTCCCAGGCGATCCAGAACCTGAACCTGATGCTCGGCCTGCCGGAGGGCGAGGGGATTTCATGAGCTCGGCCACGAAGGCCTTCTTCTCGTCCCGCTGGGTCACCCCGCCCCCCGAGTACGAGCAGCTCGGTCCGGCGGAGCTGGCGCCGGGGTTCCGCGCGGCCGGGGTCGCCTGCGGGTTGAAGGGCGGCGGCGAGACCGACGTCGGGGTTCTCGCCTGCGACACGGAGGACGTCGCCTCGGCGCTCGCGCTGACGAGGAACGCAGCGGCCGCGGCCCCGGTGCGGGTCTGCCGCGAGGATTGCGACGCCGGCGCGCTCCGCGGCGTGGCC